>JAFSKP010000098.1 GCA_017448905.1 Bacteroidales bacterium
TACCTCGCCTACCCCGCCTACCTCGCCTACCCTGCCTACCCTGCCTACCTCGCCTCAAAACTCCACAGTAAGCTTGAAGTTCACCTGCCTAGCTGTCAGATAGTTTGGTACTGGATAATAGACACCGTCATAGTCGGCCACCCAGGTGAACGACACAACATTGCGGTAGTTGAAGAGATTGAAGACATCGACAGTGAGGAGGATGTCGTCGATGTAGTGCATCAGCTTGCTTTTTTTCACAAAGCCGAAGTTCGAGAGCTGGATGGTGTTGCCCCAGTCGACGCGGAAATAGGGAGTGTAACGGAACTGGTAGTCGAAGTTGGTCTGCCCGGGGTAAGTGGCGGGGAGGCCGGTGCCGAACAGGAATCCCAGCGACATACGCCAGAAAGGTACTGCCGGCACATAGTCCTGGAAGAACATCTTGAAGCTGAAACGCTGGTCGGCGGGGCGTGGCAGCCACCCGTAGCCGTCGTCCTCGATGTCCTGCATTGTGTGCATCAGCGACAGCGAAGCCCACGACTCAAGTCCGTCGACCACCTCGCCGCTCAAGCGTAACGACAGTCCGGTGGAATAGCCCACAGCATTGTTCTCGGCATCGTAGCGGACGCGAAGGTTGTCGATACGGTATGGGATGAGGTTGTCGATATATTTGTAGTAGGCGTCGGCGGTAAGCTTGAAAGGGCTGCTGCCGAGGCGGAAGTTCCAGTCGGTTGTACCCATGATCTGATAGGAACGCTGGGGAAGTATGCTGTAGTTCAGCGAGCCGTCGTCGTGGCGGTACTCGCGGTAGGCAGGTGTCTGGCTGTAGATGCCGCCAGCGAGCCTGAAGAGGAGGTCGGCCTTGGTATGAGGCTTGTAGTTGAGGCTCAGGCGCGGCGAGAAGATTACCCGCTGGTTTGTCGCGCTGTTGTCGGGGAGGCTGATGTCGTACCAGTGGGCACGCAGACCGGCGACGATGGAGAAAAGGTCGCCGCGCTTCGTGTAGAGGTCCACGTTACGTTGCACGAATGCCATTGTTCTCATTGTGGAGACTGTATGGTTTGTGCGGCAGAAGAGCTGTAGTATGGGAGGCTGTGGACTGGCGGTGTCGGTGCCCGGCAGGGGGATGGTGGCCGGCAGGGCATAACCGGCCGAGTCGACCAGCTTCCATTCGCGCATCTTGTCGTGGACCTGCTCATACTGCATCTTCAAGCCCCAGTTCCAGTTGCCGAGCATGGCATAGTGCGTCCCTCTGACGGCGGCAGTGAAGACATGCGTGTTCATGCGGTTGCGTGCATGCTCCATGAACGAGCCTATGCCCCTGTCGAAGCGTTCCGTCTCGCCGTTCTCGTCGTAGTTGCCCACATTGAGTTCATAGAGCATATACTGGCCAAGGATGTCGTAGTTCTCGCTTTCCGTGATGCCCTGGAACGAGGCGGTCGCCTGGAGGCTCATGTCGTCGGATGGGTGATAGTCGGCGGTGACGGCGGCAAGCGAGGTCAGGTAGCTGTCGCTCTCCTCGCCCTCATAGAAGACATCGAACTGCATCACCTCCATGTAGCCGCCGAAGGTGGTGGTCTGCGACTCGGGCTGAAGGCCGTAGATGTTGCGGGTGAGCACAGCGAGGAGTCGCAGGTCGAGGGCGTCGCTCACCTTGTAACCCATGAGCAGCTGCAGGTCGGTGTAGCTAGTGGTGTAGTTGCCCTTGGTGTCGAGCGAACGGAGAATGTAGCGGTTGGAGTGCTGGCGGACACCGAGCGAGTAGGTCATCCTCCCTCCGATGCCTCCACGCAACGAGAGGGTACCTCCGAGCAGCGAACCCGACAGGCTGCCGTCGATGGAGTGGAAGAGCGGCAACGAGGTGTCGGCGGCGGCGTAGGGCACACGGTAGCTGATGTCGAGCACCGACGCCATGCGGTCGCCATAGCTTGCGTCGAAGCCGCCTGGCGAGAACATGATGGCGTCAACCATGTCGGGGTTGATAATCGACATGCCCTCCTGCTGCCCGTTGCGGACCAGCAGCGGACGGTAGACCTCCACTCCGTTGATGTACACCAGGTTCTCGTCGAACGAACCGCCGCGAACGGAATACTGTGACGACAGCTCGTTGTTGGAGCTGACATCGGGAAGCGTCTTCAGCAGCGACTCGACACCGCCCTGGGGCCCCACGGTGCGTTCCAGCCGTTCGACGTCGATGGCGGTGAATGTCGTCGTGCGGCTTTTCTCGTGCGAGACGGTCACCGTGCTCAGCTGCCTCGCCGCGGTATGCAGCACGAAGTCCATCGTCAGGACACCGGCACCGAGGCGTAAGACAGTGTCGATAGCAGCATATCCCGAAAGGCGCACACTGACCGTCACCACACTGTCGGACGGCAGCTGTAGACTGTAACGCCCACGGCTGTCGGCTGTGGCTCCCACCACTGGGATGAGGCTGACAGCAGCCACCTGGGCATACTGCAATGCCATGCCGTCGACATCGGTGACACGTCCGCGCAACGTCGCCACATCCTGCGCCCGCACATTGTGCACAGCACACACCAGCACCGCTGACATTATGGCCAGCGAGCGTACCGCTTTTATTCGTATATCGTGAATCGACATCGGCTAATAAACGATGATTGGCAACAAATATTGTAGAAAAAAACAATAAAAAGACAAACGCGTCGTTTACTTTGGTATGAGAAATGAAATACTACTGACAGTCATGGCTCTGCTTTGCTGCGGCACCTGCCTTGCGCAGGAACGGACGCTGACGTTCACATCGGCGACCGACGCCAAGTTCTTCGTCTACCTCAACGGCAAGATCCAGAACGAACGCCCGACAGGCATGCTCACCATCAACAAACTGGAAGACAAGGAGTACCACCTACGCATCGTCATCGACGACCCCTACGAGGTGGCCGTGACCAAGCGCATCCGTCCCGACGAGCGAGGCAGCGAATACACTGTACATTTCAACGCCGTGCGCGAACGGGTCTACGTCAAAAAAAACAAACGCCGCAACGCCGACGAGGAGCCTGACGAGGAGACGCCAGCTGTCAGCGAGCAGCACAGCGATGCAGCACAGCAGCCGTCACCCAAAGGCAAGCACGCCTCCATCCGTCCAAGCCAACAGGCCGACTCTCTCGCCGGCAAGAATATCAACCGACTGAAAACAAGATAACAAGATATGAAACGCATTTTTCTGATAACATTCATCTGCCTCGGCATCGTATGCCAGGCGCAGAACCGCATCGACAACCAGGGACGCCGGCAGGGACGCTGGGTCAAGACCGACACCGACGGCAGCCGCATCTTTGAAGGCGAATTCAAGGATGGCAAGGAGGTGGGAGTCTTCAACTACTACTACCCCGACGGCAAGCTCAAAATCCGCAACACATTCACCATACCGGGCCGCTATTGCAGCCATGAGGCCTACGACAGCCAAGGCCGTCTGCTCACCCGGGGCTTCTACGACCAGAAAAACCGCGACAGCCTCTGGATCTTCTACAACGAGGAGGGACGCATCGTCAAGCAGGCCTCCTACCGCATGGGCATCAAGCAGGGACTCCACATCGTCTTCAACGCCAAGGGCGACACCGCCGAAGTCAGCTCGTGGGCCGACAACCACCGCCACGGCCGCTGGTGGAAACGCATAGGCACAAGCGGATACATCACCGCCACATACGTCAACGGGGCCATCGAAGGACGCCTCGTCGAATACGACGACAAAGGGCTGATTGCGCGCGACGGCAACTACAGGAAAGGCCTCAAGGAGGGACGCAACCGCCTCTACGAAAACGGCGTTTGCTGCGTCGACGAGACATGGAGCCAAGGGTTCCTCAACGACCGCAAAATCAAGCTCTCATGCCCCGACGAACGCTGGGTCTCCATCTTCAGCATCGCATACTACATGCCCAAAGGCTCGGCAGGCACCGCCGTCTACCTCAACGACGGCACACGCCTCCAGTGCTCTGAAAGCCCCGACCTCGTCGGTCAGCGTATCGACAACAGCGACTTCGTCATCGTCGACCGCAAGGCTCGCCTCGTCGCCAACCGCGCCAGCATCGAGGGCATCGGCAAGGATGCCGACGGTCGCGACATCCTCAAGCTCTCCCCAGCCCTGCCCTTCTCTGTCTTCCCCGACGACGAATGCAAGAAAATGATACGTTCCATCAACCGCACCGACGAACTCGACTGATGACCATTGCCGCGCACACGCTGGGATGCAAGCTCAACTTTGCCGAGACATCACACCTCGTCAGCCGTTTTCTCGCCGAAGGATGGAAGCAGGCCGACTTCGCCGACAAGGCCGACCTCTACGTTATCAACACCTGCACCGTCACCGCCATCGCCGAGAAGAAATGCCGCAACGCCATACGCCAGGCCGTGACCGCCAACCCCGATGCCATTGTCGCCGTGGTTGGATGCTTCGCCCAGAATGCCGCCGACGAGATAGCAAGAATACCTGGCGTCAGCATCATCCTCGGCAACGACCGTAAATACGACCTGATGCATTATGTGAAACAACATCTCCACAATCAAGCACTCAAGCAATCAAGCACTCAAGCAATCAAGCAGTCAAGCACTCAAGCACTCAAGCACTCAAGCACTCAAGCACTCAAGCAATTCCACCTCGCCTACTCGCACGCTGACCGCACCCGCACCTTCTTCAAGATACAGGACGGCTGCGACTACTTCTGCTCATACTGCGCCATCCCCTTCGCTCGGGGACGCTCGCGTAGCGCCGACGTGGCAACGACACTCGCCATGGCACACGAGATAGCTCGCAGCGGCTCGAAAGAGGTTGTCCTCACCGGCATCAACACCGGCACCTTCGGACAACAACAGGGCGAGACGCTGCTTCAACTGATCCGTGAACTCGACAAGGTTGAGGCCATACAGCGTTACCGCATCTCCAGCATCGAACCCAACCTGCTCACCGACGAAATACTCGACTTCGTGGCCCACTCGCGCGCCTTCCTGCCCCACTTCCATATCCCTCTCCAGGCGGGCAGCGACAAGGTGCTGCGGCTCATGCACCGCCGCTACGACACCTCATTCTATGCCAAGCTTGTAGAGAAGATAAAACGTCTCATGCCCGACGCCTGCATCGCCGCCGACATCATGGCCGGCTTCAACGGCGAGGACGACGATGAATTCGAGGGGGTCAAGGCCTTCGTCGAGAGCCTTCCCATCTCCTACCTCCACGTCTTCACCTTCAGCGAACGGCCTCGCACCGCCGCCCTTGGCATGGAAGACCGCATCGACGTCCACACACGACGCGAGCACAGCCGTCAGCTGCAGGAAATCTCCGACCGCAAGAAGCAACAGTTCTACCTCAGCCAGAAGGGCAAGGTTCGCCCCGTCCTCTGGGAAAGCGACATCAAGGAGGGCATGATGTACGGTTTCACCGACAACTACATCCGCGTCAGCCAACCCGCCAACGCCGACAACCTCAAGCTCATAAACACCATCACCCCTTTCCAAATCAGCGGAGTAATACCCGATTGAAAAAAAACATTCAGACAACAAGCTCAAAAGCAATCTTTTTTTCTTATGTTTGCATTTTTATTTTTTCACAATATATTTTTCATCATCTTAAAAAACAACAACCTATGAGCGGACTTTTCGGTGTAGTTTCCAAAAATCCATGCGCCACAGACCTTTTCTATGGCACCGACTACCATTCTCATCTCGGCACACGCCGTGCCGGTCTCAGCACCATCGACAACGGCGTCATGCACCTCAACATCCACAATATCCAGAACTCTTATTTCCGCACCAAGTTCAGCGAAGACCTCCACGAGATGCTCGGCAACATAGGCATCGGCGTCATCAGCGACACCGACCCACAGCCAATCGTAGTCAACTCGCACCTCGGACGTTTTGCCGTCTGCACCGTCAGCAAAATCAACAACATGCCCGAGCTTGAGAGAATGTGCCTCGACAAGCGGCAGCAGTTCACCGAGCTCAGCATGGGAGGCACCAACCCCACCGAACTCATCGCCCTCCTCATAACACAGGGCAAAGACTTCGCCGACGGCATCCGCAATGTGTACCGCAACGTGCAGGGCAGCGTATCCATGCTCATACTCACCGAGCAAGGCATCATCGCGGCACGCGACTACCTCGGACGCACCCCCATCGTCATCGGCCGCCGCGGCACCGACTACGCCATAGCCTCCGAGAGCCACTCCTACATCAACCTCGGCTTCCAGACCGTCCGCTACGTCGATGCCGGCGAAGCCATCCTCATCTCACACGACGGGCTGAAACAGCTCGTCGAACCCTCCGGCAAGAAACAGATATGCTCCTTCCTCTGGATCTACTATGGCAACCCCGTGGCCCAATACGAGGACATCAACGCCGAGGAGGTTCGCTACCAGCTCGGCATGAGCATGGGAGAGGACGACGACGTCGAGGCCGACTACGTCTCCGCCATCCCCGACTCGGGCATCGGCATGGCTCTCGGCTATGCCGCCGGCAAAGGCATTCCATACAAACGCGGCATACTCAAATACACGCCTACCTGGTCACGCAGCTTCATGCCCGTCAACCAGGAGTCACGCAACCTCGTGGCCAAGATGAAACTCATCCCCAGCCGCAAAGTGCTTGAAGGCAAGGACGTGGTCTTCTGCGACGACTCTATCGTTCGCGGCACCCAACTGCGCGACCAGGTCAAGATGCTCTACGAATCGGGCGTAAAGCATGTGCATATCCGCATCAGCTGCCCCCCGCTCATCCACGGATGCAGCTACCTCAACTTCTCAGCCTCCAAGACCGACATGGAGCTCATCGCACGCCGCTGCATCGAAGAGCTCGAGGGGGGCGAGATTCGCAACCTCGAAGCCTACCGCGACACGACCACCAAGGAATATGCCGCCATGGTCGAGAAGATACGCCACCATGTCGGCGTCGACACCCTCAAATTCAACAGCCTCGAGAACGTGGTGAAAGCCATCGGGATGCCTAAAGGCGATGTCTGCACACACTGCTTCGACGGCTCCAGCTACGACATCAAGGACATCAACCCCAACCAGTTACAACTAGATATTTAATCAAACACTCAAGCAATCAAACACTCAAGCAATCAAACACTCAAGCAATCAAACACTCAAGCAATCAAACACTCAAGCAATCAAACACTCAAGCAATCAAACACTCAAGCAATCAAACACTCATTCCTCCATATCGCATTCCCTCTGCTGCTCACCATAGCAGCGCCCACGCTGCTGCAGGGGCAGAACATGGCTGACGTGGTAAAAATCAGTGCCCGTTATCTTTGCCCCAGCTACAATGTGGACGAACGCATCCTCGACGGAGAAGAGGCCCTGGAGCCTGTATTCGACAGCCTTCGCCACGTCGATCCCAACGCCTACCCCCTCCTGGGACAATGGTGCCGCGTGCAACGAATGCGCGCCACACGCATGGCCAACAGCCTGAACAACGACTACACCAAGGACAGCACGGCGGTGTGGATTGACTCCATACACTGCATCCACGACGGCGTGGCATTCATTGCCACCCTCCGCACCGCCGCCGACACCCTACAGGCTCTCTCCGCCCGCTTCGAGCAACTCGAGAAAGAACGCGTCGAACGCGAACAGCAGGAAAAGAAAGCCCTCGCACGCGCGGCATCATTGCGGCAACAGATCATGCTCGACAACCGTCTCACCGAGCTTAAGGACAGCATCCGCACCCTGCACCGTGCCATCTCCAGCACCTGCGACGGCGACGGCATCACCGACCGCGAGAAGCTCAAACAGCTGAAAGACATCTTCTATGCCTATCTCGCCGTATACAACCGCTACGATGTCAGCGACCCCACCATCTCCGAAAGCCATCTGGCGAGGCTCTCCGAGCTCCACGACTTCCAGACCCACCTCTCCGACAGTCTCCTGGGACCATACGCGCTGACCACACAGCTTGAGAACTTCAAAGAGACCCTGCACACACGCTCAGGCAAGGAGCACAACGACGTCTACAAGTCATACCTGCGCGTATTCAAGAAAATCAACCTACCCGTCAACTTCCACAACATTGCCGAATACGAAGTCTACATCTCCCAGCTACAAGAACTCATCGAAGTGAGCTACAGCTATATCGATGTCATAGACCTCCGCGACACCATTGCCGAGGGGACGGCAACCCTCACCCGCAAATGTTCCAAACGGCACCGCGACATCCTCTACTCCTACCGCGAGCTGCTTTCGGAGCTCAACAGCGTGCCTAGCTACGCATCGAAAAGCTCAGGGGAGAAATTCATCACGTCGCTCCACGACTTCATCGACATGCAGGAGCAATACAGCAGCGCCGTCGACCGCGTCGATGTCATTGGCCGCCGCGGCGACTCCATAGTGGCCATCTGCCCACGGGCACTGTCTGATGTCGTCACCGCCTACCGCGACTTCGCCAACGCCACCGACCTGGTGCCGCGATTCATCAACAGCAACAGCTCCGAACGCTATCACCAGACCCTCGACAACTTCGAGCAGGTCCAGCAGCTCTATTTCGAAGTCATAAGGATACGCCTGCTCATCAACAAGCGGTCAAGCCTTATCACCAGCGACCGCAACGCCCCGCGAGGGCTCGTCAGCGGCTACCGTCACCTGACGAAGTACACCAACTTCACACCCAACTTTGCGACCCCACGTGGCGCCAACGACATGATAAGGTCTCTCAACCACTTCATCGAGGTGCAGGACAAATTCATGCTGGCCTGCAACAACAACGCCACTATAGTCAACAACAGCAAACAGCTGCGGTCCGCTTTCAGCCAGTACCTGAACATCTACCGCGCTTACGAGCGGATTCTCGACAGCTACGACTACAGCCTCACCATCACAGGCGAAGCCGACCTGAACAGTTTCCTGAAGCACCAGGAACAAGTTCTCAAAATGCAGAGCAAATTCGTCAACCTTGCAGGTTCGCTCGAGAAAGAGGAATACAACAACCGCCTCAAACGCGTCCGCGAGATCGACAAGATTCGCCTTATCATGGGTCTGTGACCCTGCAAAAAAATCAGTTGGCCAGGCGGTCTAGCATCTTCCAGAAGTCGGGGAAGGACTTGCCCACACAGTCGGGATTGCTGACCTCGACGGAGGGATTGAGCACTTTCAGCACTCCGAACGCCATGGCTATACGGTGGTCGTCGTGCGAGTCGATAACTCCAACGCCTTCAAGGCTTTCGCGCGAGAAGGGCTTACCAGCCGGTATGGTCATACTATTATCGTCCACGGCAACATCCCTGCCTAGTTTGGCAAGCCCCTGGGCGATGCTTTCTATGCGGTTGCTCTCCTTGAAGCGGAGGTTGCCGATACCTGTGATATGGGCTTCCATGCCAAGGGCGGCACACGTGACGGCAACTGCCGGCATAAGGTCGAGGGCATTGGTGAAGTCGTATTCAAAGCTCTTCGCCATGTCGCCCTCCCTGCGGACCTCCACCGACTGGTCTCCCTGGTTAACGGTGAGGCCAAGCATGGCATAGATGTCACGCAGCACCTGGTCGCCCTGCAGACTGTCGCGCTGCAAGCCGGGCATGCGGACGCTGACCCCAGGCAGCAGCGATACAGCCTCAAAGAAATAAGAGGCCGACGACCAGTCTTTCTCTATCGAAACCACATCGCACTGCGGTATCGAGTGCTCTACATGATATGTGGGCGGATTGCCCTTCAATACACACTGGACCTTGGCTTGCTCCATAACCTTAAGGGTCATACCGATATAAGGTTCTGATGCAGGGGCACCCGTCAGCTCCACCATGCCCCCTTGGGGCATAGTGGCGGCGGCAAGCAGCAGAGCCGATGCATACTGGCTCGAAACGCTGCAGTCTATCCTCACCCGTTGTGCCGCAGGGATGACACCCTCAATCTTGACAGGCAGGAATCCCTCCTCACCGGTGCACTTTATTGAGCATCCAGCCTCACGCAGAGCATCAATCAGTTGTCTCATAGGACGGCGGCAAAGCTGTTCGGAACCCGTCAGGGTGTGCACACCCGGCGTTATCGACAGTAGCGCCATCATGAACCGTGCCACTGTCCCTGCATCCTTGCAGTCGAAATTGTGGCGACGGCCTCCCTTGAGCTGATGCAAGAGACGACCCAACTGCTGAGTGTCGTTCGACGAAGAGATATTCTTTATCTTGATACCCATGCGCGACATATAGTCGAGCATAAGCCATCGGTTAGAGAGGCTTTTTGACGAAGGAAGTGTTATCTGAATTGTTTCCTGTTCCATACCTATTTTACACAATCTTAAATAATTGCAGTATTATTCCCTGGAAATATTTTTTTTGCAAAGATACATTTTTTTTTGTTTTTTCAAACACTCAAGCAATCACGCAATCAAACAATCACGCAATCAAACAATCAAACAATCAAACAATCAAACAATCAAGCAATCAAACAATCAAGCAATCAAACAATCAAGCAATCAAACAATCAAGCAATCAAGCAATCAAACAATCAAGCAATCAAGCAATCAAGCAATCAAGCAATCAAACAATCAAACAATCAAGCAATCAAACAATCAAGCAATCAAACAATCAAGTTATGTTCTCAAATCTTCAGCCTTCAGCCGTATGGCGTTACTTCGGTGAAATAATGCAGATTCCCCGCCCCTCCAAGCATGAGGAGAAAATCTCTGCCTATCTTCAGAATTTCGGTCTTCAACACGGCCTCGAGACGCTCCACGACGAGCTGGGCAATGTCCTGATCCGCAAGCCCGCTTCCAAGGGCTACGAGCAGTCGCAAGGAGTCTGCCTTCAGGCGCACATGGACATGGTGTGCGAGAAGAACGGCGACAAGCAGTTTGACTTCATGACCGATGGCATCCAGCCTGTCCTCGATGGCGAATGGCTCACCGCCGACGGCACCACGCTGGGAGCCGACGACGGCATCGGCGTTGCCGCCATTCTCGCCATCCTCGATGACGATACCATCGAACACGGCCCCCTCGAGGCTCTCTTCACCGTCGACGAGGAGACAGGCCTCACCGGAGCCGGCGGCCTCTCGACGGAGTGGCTCAAGAGCGACATACTCCTCAACTTCGACGACGAGGACGAGGGTGAGTTTTGCATCGGCTGTGCCGGCGGCATCGACACCACTGTGGCCATCGACTACACCACACGCTACTGCCCTGCCGGCGAAAAAGGCTACCGCATCAAGGTTAGCGGCCTCAAAGGCGGCCACAGCGGCGACGACATCAACAAGGGGCTGGGCTGCGCCAACAAGATGCTGGCCCGCATACTGTGGAATGCCACGGAGAAATGCAAGATTGGTCTCGCACGTATAGACGGCGGCAACCTGCGTAACGCCATAGCCCGCGAGGCGTGGGCCGACGTGACCGTAGCACCTGAGCACGATGCCGCGTTGAAGGAGCTTGTGGCAGACTTCGGCCGCAAGCTGACATTCGAGTTCCGCAGCACGGAGCCAGGCCTGAAGGTGGAAATGGAAGCCATCGGGACACCCCAGCTGCTCATCGACCGCCAGACGCAGTGCAACCTGCAGAATGTGCTTCTGGCCTGCGCCCACGGTGTGTTGGCCATGAGCCGCGAAATCCCCAACTTTGTCGAGACTTCCACCAATCTGGCAAGTGTCAAGATGGATGACAGACAGATACATATAGCCACCTCGCAGCGTAGCAGCGTGGAGAGCGCCAAGATGGCTGCGGCACAGAAGATTGAGGCTACCTTCCGCCTGATAGGAGCCCATGTGAGCCATGGCGACGGCTACCCGGGATGGACGCCCAACCCCACGAGCCGCGTGCTGAAGGTTGGCGTCGAGACCTACAAGCAGATGTTCGGTCACGAGCCTGTGGTGCGGGCCATACATGCCGGCCTGGAGTGCGGTCTCATCGGTGAGAAGTACCCCAAGATGGACATGATAAGCTATGGCCCCACGTTGCGCGGTGTCCACAGTCCCGACGAACGTATCGAAATCAAGACCGTGCAGATGTTCTGGGATCTCACCCTCCAAATCCTAAGGAATTTGAGATAGTGACCAGTGACCAGTGACCGGTGACCAGTGACCAGTGACCAGTGACCAGTGAGTGGTGACCAGTGACCAGTGACCAGTGAGTGGTGATTGGAGACGCCCACTAAGCCCACTATACCTACAAAGCCTACAAATCCCATTAAGCCCATAAAACCTATACTATGATGGAAAAACAATTCACCAGAGAGGAGCTTTCGGAGCGGCTCAAGGAACTTGCCAACGATGAGACTAACTTTCCCATCCATCGCGGCGCGATGTGCTATGAACCGGCTATGCCATGTCTGCAGAAGACTAGGTGTTCCCACTGTGGCAAAAGGTTCAGATTCAGCGGTTATGATGGATTCGAAAGTTATGAAAACTATCTTTTGGAGCAAATCAGAGCCCTCGGCTACGATGCGTACATCGAAAGTTGGTGTCCGAACTGTGCCGCCAAGGAGGGGTATCTGTCTTCTGATGAGCTGGGAGAGATGACGAATGAGGTGCAGAGCATGGAGGATGACGGGTTCGTTGCGGACTGTGTAGGGCGCTGCGTGATGTTCTTTTTCCGCCTTAAGGGCGAGGAGAAGTACCATCGGGCACTGCTTCGCGACCACAACGACTTGAAAGCCCTGTGTGCCTTCCTCAGGCAAGAGA
>JAFSKP010000099.1 GCA_017448905.1 Bacteroidales bacterium
TGGTCACTGGTCACTAAACATTCAGTTTGCCAACATGACGGGCATGACGAGCATGAGGATGTCTTCGCCTTTCGAGGCTTCTTCGTCGATGTTGATGGGGAAGATGATGCCTGCGCGACTGGGATGCGACATCTCGATAAGGATCTGCTCGGTGTCAAGGTTGGCGACCATTTCAGTGAGGAAGCGTGCGTTGAATCCGATGTCCATGGGCTCGCCTTCATAGCTGCACGGGAGGGTCTCCTGGGCATTGTTTGAGAATTCGACGTCTTCGGACGAGATCATCAGTTCGCGTTCGCGGATGCTGAGACGTACCTGCCATGTCGACTGGTTGGCGAAGAGGCTGACACGCTTCAGGGTGTTGATGAAACTCTGGCGGTCGAGGGTCAGTTTGTTGGGGTTCTCTTTGGGTATGGCGGCCTCGTAGTTGGGGTATTTGCCCTCAACCAGGCGACAGATAATCTTGAAGTTGTCGAACGAGAAGATGGCATTGGTGCTGTTGTATTCGATGTTCACGTCGAACTCTTCCTTGTTGCTGCTGATGATGTTCTTGACCATCGTGATGGGTTTGCGCGGCAGGATGAACGATGCCACCTCGTCAGAGTGGATGTCGGTGCGGCGGTAGCGGACCAGCTTGTGTGCGTCGGTTGCCACGAATGTGGTGCTTTCAGGGGTCATCTCGCAGTAAATGCCGGCCATGAGGGGCCTCATCTCGTCGGTAGAGGCTGCGAAGGCTGTCTTGTTGATGGCTCCGACGAGTACCGATGCGGGGAGTGTCGTCCGGACGGTCTCGCTCACCTCAGGCAGCGCCGGGTAGGTGTCTGCATTTTGCCCTGCTATGGTGAATTGCCCCTTGTCGGAGGTGATCTTGACGGTGTAGGTGTCGGGGTCGACGGCGATGTTGAGGGGTCTGTCGTCCATGTTCTTGAGCATGTCGAGCATCAGTTTCGAGGGAACGGCGACAGTGTCGATACCCTCAATGCGGGCGTCCTCAAGCTCGATATGGCATATCATTGTCGTCTCGAGGTCTGTGGCCTTGACCGTCAGGGTACTGTCCTCCAGGTGCATGTGGAAGCACGAAATGATAGGAACGGTATTGTTTGTGTTGGAAATGACACCGCTGATGGCACTGAGGTGCTTCAGAAAGAGCTGGCTGTTGATGATGAATTTCATATATTTATCTTTTTTATTACGTTTTTTGGTTCCTGTATTTCAAAATGCAAAGGTATGTCTTTTTTATGGATTTGGAATGGTGAATTCTGAAAAAGTTTTTTTATTTGATGAGGTTGCCGAGTATGTCGCGGCTCAGTTCGCGGGTGAGGGTGCGTGTTGCCGACGAGGTGGCGTTCTTGATTATTCTCTGGCCTGCCGATGTCTTGCTTTTCGTCTCTTTTCCCGTGACTTTGTTGCTCACAGCTGTTCCTACAATGGTTCCGAGAGTAGCGGTGACGGCTGTCAGCACTCCTTTCAGCACTCGTCCGCCTAGGCTTGTCTTCTTCTTCTCTTTCTTTTCTTTCGTCTCTTTGGCTGTTTTGCGTTCGTCGTCCGTGGCTTTCCTCTCTTCGCTCCCCACTTCCTCGCGGGTGAGCATCTCGTAGGCGCTTTCACGGTCTATGGGGGTGTCGTACTTGTTGCCTATAGCGCTGTGCCTCATCACTTCGCTGCGTTCGTTGGCGGTGAGTGGACCTATCTGTGAGAGAGGGAAAAGGATTTTCGCGCGTTGGACCATGCCGGGTGCACCATGGTCGTCGAGCAGGCTGACCAGAGCCTCGCCGGTTTCGAGTTGTGTGATGGCCTCTTCGGTCTTGAAAGAGGGGTTAGACCGGAAGGTCTCCGCCGCCACCTTTACAGCCTTTTGGTCGCGTGGAGTGTAGGCGCGGAGGGCGTGTTGTAAGCGGTTGCCGAGCTGCCCGAGGATGTTGTCGGGGATGTCCGTGGGCAGCTGGCTGATGAAGTAGATGCCCACGCCTTTGCTGCGAATCAGCCGGATGACTTGTTCTATCTTGTCGGTCAACGCCTTGGGTGTGTCGTCGAAGAGCATGTGTGCCTCGTCGAAGAAGAAGATGAGCTTGGGCATGGCCTGGTCGCCCACTTCAGGTAAGGTGCTGTATAGCTCGGAGATCATCCACAGCAGGAATGTGCTGTAGAGCTTGGGCTGCAGCATCAGCTTGTCGGCGGCAAGCACGCTCATCACACCCTTGCCCCCCTCTACGGCAAGCAGGTCGTGGATGTCGAATGATGGTTCTCCGAAGAACTGATTGGCACCCTGGCTCTCGAGTTGCAGAAGCGACCGTTGTATGGCACCGACGGTGGCCGACGAGATGTTGCCGTAGGTGGAGCTGTATTCTTTGGCATGTTTCGACACGTAATCGAGCATCGAACGCAGGTCTTTGAGGTCGAGGATGAGCAACCCGCGGTCGTCGGCTATGCGGAAGACGATGTTCAGCACACCGTCTTGGGTGTCGTTGAGGCCTAGGAGACGCGACAGCAGCTGGGGCCCCATCTGGCTGATGGTGGCTCGAATCGGGTGCCCTTGCTCTCCAAAAACATCATAGAACCTCACCGGACAGGATTGGAACTCGGGATTGGGGATGCCAAAGGTCTCTTTGCGTTTCTCGATGAAGCTGCTCATCGTGCCGGCTTTGGCTATTCCGCTGAGGTCGCCTTTCATGTCGGCCATAAAGCATGGCACTCCGGCCTGGCAGAAGGTCTCGGCCATCACCTGGAGCGTGACGGTCTTGCCAGTGCCTGTGGCTCCGGCTATAAGTCCGTGTCGGTTGGCCATCTTGCCAACTATTGAGAGGCTGCCCTCGTCGCAATGGGCAATATAAAGCCCTTTTTCGTTGTCGAACATATTTGGTTGTTTTACGTTTTACGTTTGGTGTTTTACGCTTTACGTTTCTTTATCACAGTTCTCTGCTCTCCCGTCTCCGTTCTCCCATCTCCGTTCTCTTGTCTAACTTTTTTTCCCTCCATTTATTGTGTAAAAAAATAAATTTTGCCGAATGATGATATTGTTGTAATTTTGCAACTGCGTTTCTTATTATATAATGTGATGAAAAAAATATTATCATTCGCTGTTATAGTGCTTTGCATCTCGACGATTGTCAGAGCACAGGATATTGTAAATCTTCGTATGGACCGTCAGCAGATGGGGCTGCGTGGTCCGGTCTCCCAGATGGACGAGGACCAGCTGCTTCGCAAGGACTATTTCCGCGAGGACTGGCCTCAACGGAAATGGTTTGTCAAGGATTTGCGTAACGTGCTACGTGAGGAGGAAGGTCGCATCGTCACTTTCAACCCCGCCGGGCGTATGGTTACTGTGACCTACACCTACCAGGGAAAGATAGGGAGGAAGACGGCGTGCAGCTACGCTTCGAACGGACTTCTCACATCCTTCTCGGGCGAAGGATACAAGATAGAGGCTCGTTACAAGGGTAACACGGCCGACATCAATGTTTTCGCCGAAACCAAGGATTACTCTTCAAAGGTTGATATTGCCCGTGCCAACCTGAAGGGTGCGGCGTTCAACTACAGCTATCCTTTCGACCTGAAGTGCCGCCAGGAACTTGGCGACGATGGACTCCTGCTGCGTTCGACCTACTATTATGTCGACAGCACAATCGCCCGTGACTGTGAATACAACTACAATCATAATAACCTGCTGACCAGTGAGAAGACTGTTGACTTTGAGGGTGGTGAGAAGAGTGTCAGCATGACCAGATACACCTATGACAACAAAGACTTTCTGGTCAAGAAGGTGGTGAACTCCAAGGCTGTCGACGCCACCTTCACCTATGAGAACAACGAACAGGGTGACTGCATCAAGATGACTGTCGAACGCCCTTATGGCACAACTGTATACACCTTCGAATACCTGTATGACGACCACGACAACTGGACTGTCAGGCTCGAATATGAGGATGGAATTTTCGACAACGCAACAGTCCGTTCGTTCACTTATCATAAGGAGTCCGCCGACAAAAAGAAAGCATCCGCCGGCAGTAAGAATGACAAAAAAGCCAAGCCCTCGGTTGCCAGCAAGAAAGACAGCAAAGGCGATGCCGTAGACAAGCAGGCCGCCAAAGAAGCCAAGGCCGCAGAAAAAGTTGCAAAGAAAGAGGCCGAAGCGCGACAAAAAGAGACAGCCCGTACTGAGAAGGCAGCCAAGAAAGAAGCCGAAAAGAACATGACCAAAGAGCAGCGCAAAGCCGCACAGGCTGCTGAGAAAGAGAAAGCCGCGCGGGAAAAGGCTGCCGAAAAGGAACGCAAGTCATTGGAGAAGGCTGCCGCCAAAGAGAAAGCAGCTGCCGAGAAAGAGCGTAAGGCTGCCGAGAAAGCCGCCGAGAAAGAGCGCAAAGCAGCCGCAAAAGAGGCTGAAAAAGAGCGTAAGACTGCCGAGAAACAAGCCGCCAAAGAACGCAAGGCCGCCGAAAAAAAACGGTGAACGGATATCGGAGAACCGAGAGAAACGTAAAACATTACTCATCTTTAAGCCTTAAACCTTAAACCCTAA
>JAFSKP010000100.1 GCA_017448905.1 Bacteroidales bacterium
CTCCGCTGATCTTTCGACGCGGGAATGACAACAATCTCAAAATTGGCATAATGCTTCAGCCTCGACACATAAATGTCGATACCCTCCTGCAAATATTTCGCGTCGGTCTTGGCGACCACTATAAGTTTTATATTCAAATCCCTGAATGATTAAAAAGTAACTAATCCGGTAAGCCTATATGGCAAAGCATTCATGCATTCAAACAATCAAGCAATCAAGCAATCAAACATTCAAGCAATCAAACATTCAAGCAATCAAGCAATCAAGCAATCAAGCAATATATGAAAGGTGCTTTTTTAAGTGCCTTGTGCATCCTTCGCCGCTGCGAAAAACCGACAGGCTCGCTGTCTGGAGCTTTGTCGATGCGTCTGTTACGCCGTCGGGCCGCCCATGCCGCGGGTCCGCGACCGGTGTCATCACATCGTCCGGGCAGCACTGTGAGCTTCAAACCATAAGGAGCCAGGATCTGGCGATAATCATTGACTGGAAGTAGACGTTTCTCCCACCGACCGGACGCGGGGTCACAGGTGTTGTAGGAGTCCAGCAGCAGGTTTGGCGACTGTGCCTCGACGGCACGTTCCAAGTCGCCATAGGTGAGACCACGCGTATCCTTGGCCCACTGCAAGGCCTCGCGCTCCGACATGTCGGGGTATATCCTCTTAATGTGGTCGTAACGCAACTGCCGGTAGCCTTTGCCACGTGCCGAGCCTTCCTCGGCTCTTTGCATGGCACGGTGAAGACGGCGCACGACGCGACGGTTGTATGGCGTGGCGGAATTGATGAAAACCATCTTCATTGTCGGAGAGACCAAATGCACTTTGCCAAAGAACGCGTCAACGACATAGACACGTTCCAGCACTCCTTCACCCACCAGCACGTCGGGACGCACACCGTTGCTCCGGCACCATTCCGACAGTCCTTCCACACCGCCACCCACCATCACGTCGGGCCCCGCACCCAAAACCTCTGTCAAGACACCCACCGTGCGGAACACGTCGCTGCCGTCACCAACATAAATGACCCGTCCCACCCCTACTCGCTTGGCGAGGATTGCAGGCAGACCATGCTCTCCGCCATAGTCCACCAACGTCATCTCCGTAGGCTTCACATTGCACATCCCCAAAGCCTTGTCAAGAGTTTTCTCGTAGGTCTCCAGGCGATACCGCGCCACGCTCAAGGTGTGGCGCAACGCTTTGCGTCCCTCGGTACTGAGCTGGAGGTCACGCAGCCGCAGGGCCAGCAGGTCTTTGAGCAGTGTCTCTGTTGTAGGGTGCATAGCCGTTATCTTTTTTTTGTTTTCAGCCTGAAGAAGAGTTCTGTGGGCAGGTTGCGGTATTTTGCAAGTTCGAAGAAAGGTGTCTGCCTGGCTCCGAACGAGCGGTAGAAATACTCTATACCCTCATCCATGCTTCCTTCGAAATCGAATGACCTTGTCCTCCCGCAGAGATGCCTCATCATAGCCCACATCAGAGTCTCGCTGTGGCCACTCCGCTGACGGCCAGGTTCATGTGCCGAGAGCAGTGAGTAAGCCACCTTGCTGTCATATACCACAAAACGGGCTGCAAGCAGTGCCCCATCCTCATCGTGAAGCGACCCGACGACCCCATGCCCACGCACCAAGGCCTCAGCGCATACATGGGATATAAAATCCTCACCGAGACAGTCCTTACGGCCCTTCGAGGCCCAATAGCGGTGGTGGAGGGCAGCGAAAGCAGTTGCCGTCATATCGAAACGAACCGTCGTATGCTTCTCTGTCCTGACGATTTTGCGTTGCCGTTTCTCCTTGTCGAAGGCTGCAAAAACGGCATCACTGTCACCTATGTCGGGAATGCGGTAGGTGTAGCGCGTGGTCTGCTTGTAGCCATGCCAATAGAATGGAAGCCAGTTGCTGATGCCAGGGGATGTGTGGATTATGACTGCCGAGGGGCGAATGGTCTCCATCTCCGCTATCAGCTGCGATGCCACCCGTCTCTCAAAAGCGAGGCGGTGACTCTCGCTCAATATATCACCTGGGTAGAAATAGACCGGACCCGTGAATTGGGTCAACTGCGGCTGGAGGACTATGGTATGCCCCAGATGCCTCGCCACATGGTACGGCATGGCTCCCGTCAGGACATCCCCGTCGTAAGCCAAAGCCACATCCCACTGCTTGCCAGTGCAGACTGTCTCCATCCACCAGTACTGCTGAAACAGCGGCACTTCATCTGGCCGCTGTTCGCAAATACCCTTGTATTTTTCCTTGTTTTCCAATGAGCTCTTATCACCGTTCACCGGTCACCGTTCACTGAATAACAATCGCCACACGGTTGTTAGCAATGCGTCCCTCATATGTACTGTTGTCGCCTATCGGATCGGCGATACCCTTGGCCTCAATCTCGATACGGAACTCATTGACACCTCGCGAAGTGAGCTTCTTTTTCACCTCCACGGCACGCTGGCGTGAGAGCCCAAGGTTGTAGGCTTCGGTACCCGTGTTGTCACTGTAACCAACCAGGAGCACCTCAAGACGTTCATTCTGTTGCAGGTAGGTGGCGAGGCTGTCCATCATCGGTTCCCACGACTCCACGACAGTGGCATCGTTGGGGAAGAATTTGACATCGCTGAACGCCTTAGCCCCTTCGGCAGCGCTGGGGAAGAGATTCACTTTCTTGGTGCCGAAATAGAGTAGCAAGCCTACATGTATCAGCTCGTCGCCTGGCTGTTCTGTGCTGAAATAGTCGTTGCCTTGCCAATAACGGTAGTCCACCTGGCCCACATTGAATTGCAACTTGTTGCGCATATCCTTGTCGTCGGCCCAAGCCTTGTAGGCCTGCAGCGACTCGAGGGCTTCCTGTCGGCCTTGCTCCACAAGCAGCTTGCGGCGCCCCTCGTCGGTCACCGAGGGGTTCACGGCAAAGATGGCACAGATGCGCATCGGCGAACGCGACACAGACTGCAGGTAGTTGATCACCGGGGTGAAAGTGCCCCAGTCGGGATGCCGCACGTCAGTGAGGGTCTCTATAGTTGTGTAGTCGAAGTCACAAAAGTAAATCTTCTTGGCATCGAAGGTGGTGAATTTCCAGACCGTGTCGTAGTCGGCCTTACGCACCTTTTGCTTGCCCTCGATGAAAGAACTCACCTCCTTGCCGCCTTTCTTGGGCTTCTGGGCAACGGCAAAAGCAGGTACGATAAGCACTGCTATTGTCAACAGAAAAAATCTTCTCATGGTGTAACGTTTAACAATTAGTGTTGTTTGTCGGCTCATACTTGCACATGCAAGTGTTTTTTAGCTGTCCATCTGGGGGTCGACGAGCGTTCCGTCCTCGCAGCAGATGACACGTGCCGGGAATTTGTCAATCATCATGAAGTCATGCGTCGAGATGAGCATCGAGACACCCGACGAACGGTTGATGTCGGTCAGCAGACTCATGATTTCGCTCGAAGTAATGGGGTCGAGGTTGCCTGTGGGCTCGTCGGCAAGGATGAGGTCGGGGGTGTTGACCAACGCACGGGCAATCCCCACCCTCTGCCGTTCACCTTCAGAGAGACGGTTGGTCTGGAATGTGGCCTTGTCGGCGACACCGACAGCCGTCAGGACCTCCATAATGCGGTCGTCGATAAGCTGTTTCTTCTTCCAGCCAATGCTGCGCAACACAAAAGCGAGGTTGTCGTAAACATTGCGGTCGGTGAGCAGCTGGAAATTCTGGAATACGATGCCCAAACGGCGTCGCAGCATGGGTATCTGTCTGCGTTTCAACCCGGCAAGGTTGAAACCGCAAACCACACCGCTTCCCTCCTCCAGCGGACTGTCGGCATACAACGTCCGCAGCATCGAAGTCTTCCCCGCTCCGCTCCTGCCAATCAGGTAGACGAACTCCCCTTTCTGCATTGTGAAGTTCACATGTCTCAGCACAACTCCCTCTTCATGGCTGATTGTCACATTGTTGAGTGAGATAATTTGCTCTTGTTCCATAGATGATATTTTCTGCAAAAATACAAAAAAATATGCAGTGGCAACACAAAAAAACAAACGGATTATGTCACATCACCATAATCATCTGTATTTCAAATCTTCCAGAAACCTGGCAGGAAAAGAATCAGAATCGTCATACACTCCAACCGTCCAAGGAGCATCAACACGCTGCATATCCATTTCGCAACCATAGGAAACAACGCGTAGCTGCCGAAGCCGCCACAGGAGCCCAAACCTGGCCCATAACCCGTGAGGCACCCGACAACCGCCCCCAGAGCCTCGGTGGAGCTCACACCGCATACAAGGAAAGCCAACAGGCCTGACAACATTGTGGCACAGAAGACAAAAAAGATGACCATAACATTGACGATCATATCGTCAGGCACTGGCTTGCCGTTGAGCTTCACAGGATTGTAGGCATGCGGATGCAGCCTGTTGACCAACGTGTTGCCCACATTGCGGAAAAGTATCAGCACGCGCATAATCTTTATTCCGCCCGAAGTGGAGCCTGCCATGCCTCCACAGAACGACAGCAGAAGCATCAGCAGCAGCACCGGTGTCCACCACTGCGTAGTGTCGGCACTGAGGCTGCCCGTTGTCGTCAGCGAGCTCAGTGTCTGCACTGTGGCACAGCGCACAGCCTCGTCCAAGCCGATGCCGTCGTGCGTATACAGTACCACGGCTATCCCAACCACCGAAATCGCTGCCAACGCAACATAAAAACCAAACTGGTCAAGCTTGTTCTTCAGCCGACTCCACCTGAATGTGAAAAGGCTGTAAAGCAGTGCGAAGTTCACGCCGCCAAGGAACATCGATGCTGCAAGCAAGTACTGCTGCAAAGGAGTGAAACGGGCAATACTGTCTGAATAAATTGAAAAGCCCCCTGTCGAGATGTTGGTAAAAGTGAGGTTGACAGACTCCCATATAGTCATTCCACTGAGATGCAATGCGATAACAAAAAACAAGGTCAGCAAGAGGTATATGACCAGTGTATGTCTTACCGTTCCACGCATCGACGTTGATGTCTTGCCGGTATTGTCAGCTCCACTGACCTCGGCCGTATAGAGGCTGTGCCTGTTGATGTGCAACGTCGGTACGATAGCCAGCACCAACAATATGATGCCGAAACCGCCAATCCATTGCGAAATGCTGCGCCAAAAGAGTATAGATGGCGGCAACGTTTCGACATCGCTGAAAACGGTGGCTCCCGTCGACGTCAGTCCCGACATCGACTCGAAAAAGGCATCTGTCATCGAATGTGTTGCACCAGTGAACAAGAACGGCAGCGACCCAAACACGACAAGCAGCAGCCACACGAGAGCCACCGCGGCGTAGGACAGGCGTCTGTCCGAGTACAGAAGACGTCTCCCCCGCAGGACGAAACGCATGGCTATGCCAGCCGACATCGTCAGCGCGGCAGCAAGAGTTATTCCCAGTGCCGTGCCATCTCCGTAAAAGATTGCCGGCACCAGGCAGACTAACATGGCCAACCCCTCTCCTATCAATGGCAGTCCTAATGGCAACATCTTCCCCTCCAATATGCCGGTATTGTCAACGACACCAGCGCAAAAATCTCTATGCGTCCTGCCAGCATCAGCACCATTAATGCCCATTTGGCGAAACCTGGCAAAACTATATAGTCAAGGCTCGCCCCGAGGTTGTTGAACACAGGCGACGGACCCAGATTGCTGATGTTGGCTGCCGACATACAGAACGCATTTGACATATCCATGCCGCTGAACGTCAGTACCAAAGCACCCACAACGGCAAAGAGCAAATAAAGAAAGACGAATGAGAAGATACGCCCCACATACTGTTCCTCGACAACAATTCCGTCGACCTTGACATCGAGTACAGCATGTGGATGTATCATCCTGACGAAATAGTTGCGCACATAACGTCCCGTTATCAGCAACCGCTTGATCTTCAACCCGCCGCCAGTCGAACCCGCCGACGCACCAATGAATACCAGCAGGAAAGTGATGACCGACACCGTCGTCGGCCACACCGTCGGTGCCTCGGTGTAGAAGCCACATGTCGACATAGTCGACGCCACATGGAAGACACTGAAAGCCAACATCCTTACAGACAATCCATCTGCAATGCAGAATGCCACAGAACAGGCAACGACCGACACGATGAAGATGCTCATGTAGCGGCGTGCCTCCTCGTCGCGCCACAGCGCGCGCCAACGGCCTTTGAGAAGGCCATAGAGCAGAGCCAGGTTGATGCCCGAGAGGAACATGAAAACTGTTATGCACGACATGGAGAAAGCCGAAAAGCCTGCCAGACCGGCGCTATGCGTCATAAACCCTCCCGTCGACACGGTGCACAAAGCCGTGCACAAAGAGTCGACAAAGCCGTTGCCATCCGCAAGAAGCAGCAGGAAGAGCGTCAACGTCATACCTGAATAAACAGCCCACATCAAGAGCACACTCCGTTTCATCCGTGGGTGCAGCCGCCGTTGCAGGGCGCCGGAGAACTCAGCCTCTACAAGACGCGCGCTACCCTCGTTTAGCCGTCGCAGCAAGGCTACGACAAACAATATAAGCCCCACACCACCAATCCATTGCGAAATGGCACGCCATACCAGCAGACCCTCGGGGACATGGTCGAGCATCGGCAATACCGACGACCCCGTGGTGGTGAACCCCGAAAAGGACTCGAAAGCGGCATCGGTGAATGTGCGTACCGCTCCGGTGAAGAGATAGGGCAACGCCCCGGCCAGAGGAACAGCGATCCAGATGACAGCAGTGAACCAGTAGCTCTCCCTCTCGTCGAGCTGCTTTGTTGCCCCCACCCCCATGAAGTTACGCATGAACAGTCCGGCGGCCAGGATGCTCAACGCGGCCAACGAGAGGCCGAACTGCGAGCCGTCGCCGTAGAACAGCGACACCGCCACAGGCAATGCCATCGACAAAGCCATGATGACATACAACATGCCCAAAATCCTGAATAGCAGACGGACATTCATCAGCCAAATAGTTTCGCCACCTTCTCCATCATGTTGGGAAGTGCAAAGACAACAACCTTATCCTTCTCACGCAACTGCGTGTCGCGTGTAGGGAGAATCGTCTCACGCCCCCTGATTATGCCGCCTATCGTGGCACCGCCAGCGGGGAGACGCAACTCACCGATAGGCACCTTTGTGGCTGCGGAATGGCGTCCGACGACGAACTCTATGAGCTCGGCATTCGTACCCGACAGCCATTTGCTGCTGACGGCATCGCCCTTGACGATGAATCGTGCTATGTAACTGGCCGTTATCAGCTTTTTGTTTATAATGGTGTCAATGCCAATATCTTGTGAGATATTGATAAATCCCGTATTTTCGACCAATGCTATCGTCTTGCGGATACCGAGCTTGCGGGCATGCAGACATGTGAGCACATTGGTCTCCGACGACTCGGTGACGGCAATGAAGGCGTCGTTTTTCTCCAGGCCTTCTTCTTTAAGCAGCTCTATATCGGTTGCATCACCGTTGATAATAAGCGTCTTGGAAAGAACGGCACTCAAGTCCTTGCATCGCTTCCTGTCTTGTTCGACAAGGGTTATTCTCTTGCTGTCTTCGAGGGTCAGTGCCGCGTAGCGTCCTATACGCCCTCCACCGGCTATCATCACCCTGTCGATGTCGAGTTCCATGCCACCTGCCAACCCTTTGACAGTGTCCATCTGACCCTCTTTGCTGATGATGTAAGCCATGTCTCCTGCCGAGAAGACCGTATCGGAATGAGGTATGACGGTCTCGCCATGGTGCAAGATGGCCACTATGCGAACCTGCAACGTGGAATAGATCTGGCTGAGTTCCCTGACCGATTTCCCACAGACGGGCGACTCCTGCTCCAACCGGATGAGATACATTGTCAGCAGCCCCCCGCTGAAGTCGAAAAACTCGGTGGCGACAGTATGGTTCAGCAGATTGGTTATCTCCTTGGCGGCTATACGTTCGGGGCATACCATCTCGTCGATGCCAAGCTCGCGGAACATCTCCCTGTGCTTCGGCGTAGAGAGCTCCACATTGGTGATGCGCGCCACCGTCTTCTTGGCGCCAAGCTTCTTCGCCAGGATGGAGGTCACCAGGTTAATCGACTCGTCATGAAGCACCGACAGGAAGAGGTCGCAGTCGCGGACATTGGCCTCCTCGAGCACTCGCGGCGAGGTGGACTCGCCGACAACAGCCAGGAGGTCGGTCTCCTTCTCCAGACGACCCAAAAGGTCGGAGTGGGGATCCACAACGGTGATATTGTAGTCAAGCTGCGTTAGCGACTTGGCCAGATAGAAGCCCACTTCACCATCACCTGCTATTATGATATTCATCGGATGTTGTATTTTTTTTGCTTTGACGCGGTCTTTGATTCCTCATCGTCGGCGATGGCTTCCATGAGATCCTTGTCGACGTAGGTGACCAGCGCGAAGCTGATGCCCGAAATCTCGACAGCAAAATTGCCCTCCTCGCAGTCGCTGACCAGGGTACCTTCCATGCCTGCAAGCGAGCCGCTATGAATCCTGACACGCCGTCCGCGATGCAGCTCCTCGACCGTACGCACCTGTATCTCGACCTTCGAGGCTATGAAATTCTTCATCATCTGTATCTCCTTCTCCGGTATCGTCAACACGTTGTCTTTGAACTTGATAAGGAACGACACTCCCACGACACCACGTATCAGGGCTTCCTGGCGGGCCGTAATCTTCGCAAAAATGTATGACTTGATGAGAGGCACCTCGACCCACTTCTTGCGGTCGCTCCATGTATGCAGCTCACGGACTAGCGGCAGATAGACTTCATATCCCTCGCGCAGCAGATTCTTCTCCACCTGCTTCTCGGCTCGGGGATTTGTATATAACGCAACCCATTGAGGTTCTGATGATAGCATAAGCTGTATTCCTTTTAGTCTTCAAAAAAAAGAAATGCAAAAATACACAAAAAAAGCCAAACAAGACAAAAAAACTGTCCGCCCGCTCAAGGACAGATCCCATCGGAAATAAAAATGCCCTCCGGTTGGAGAGCATTTTGACATGTCCTGTACGACAGGTACGTCTATTCGAAGCTGTCGGTTAGTCTACGATGACGTTCCAGTTGTGCTTGTCTTCGGCTTCGCCGAGCTGGATGGCACGGAGGGTCTCATAGAGCTTTGTGCTGACGGGGCCGGGCTTCTTGCCGAACTCGTAGCTCTTGCCAACCTCGGGGTCGTCGATGCGCTCGATGGGGCTGATGACGGCGGCGGTACCGCAGGCACCGGCTTCCTGGCACTCGGCGAGCTCCTCGACGGCGATGGGACGACGCTCGACCTTGATGCCGAGGTCCTCGCAAAGCTGGATGAGGCTCTTGTTGGTGATACTGGGCAGGATGGAAGTCGACTTCGGGGTGATGTAGACACCGTTCTTGATGGCGAAGAAGTTGGCAGCGCCAGCCTCATCGACATATTTCTTCTCCTTGGCGTCGAGATAGAACTCGCAGGCATACTGGCCACCGTGGCAAGCATCGACGTGAGCCTTCAAAGAAGCAGCATAGTTGCCACCGACTTTGAACCTGCCGGTTCCGAGGGGAGCCGAACGGTCGTACTGACGGGTGACAACGTAGGGGTTGGCCTGGAAACCGCCCTTGAAATAAGGTCCGACGGGGGTCACAAAAATGAGGAACAGGTACTCGTTGGCGGGCTTGACACCCACGGTGATGCCGGTACCGATCATGAGGGGACGCAGGTAGAGGCTGGCGCCGGTGCCATAAGGAGGAATGAAACGCTCGTTCATCTTGACAACCATCTTGCACATCTCGATGAAGCGGTCGGTGGGCATCTCGGGCATCATGATGCCGCGGCTGGTGCTCTGCATACGGGCGGCATTCTCGTCAGGACGGAACATGCGGATCTTGCCGTCCTTGCAACGGTAAGCCTTCAGGCCCTCGAAAGACTCCTGACCATAGTGGAGGCTAGAGGCGGCCATGTGGATATTGATGGTCTCCTCAGAGGAAATCTCAATCTCGCCCCATTTGCCGTCGCGATACCAGCAACGCACATTGTAATCCGTTTTTACATAACCAAACGGAAGGTTTTGCCAATCTATATTCATGGTTATTAGATTTTTGAGTAAGATTTTATTGTTTATTATCTTTTGCAAAGATAGCAAAAAATATCACACCGTTAAAAAAAGATGTTGAAAAACAAAAATTATTGTTTTGCCACAATAAAAGAGACGCATGAGAGTTATTAGGTTTTAGGCAGTCTAGGCAGTCTAGGCAGTCTAGTAAGTCTAGGCAGTTTAGGCAATCTAGGCAGTCTAGGCAGTCTAGGCAATCTAGGCTGTCTAGGCAGTCTAGGCAGTCTAGGCAGTCTAGTAAGTCTAGGCAATCTAGTAAAATCGATAACAAACCCAAACACCATAATAATGTCACAAGAAGTAAGAGTACGTTTTGCACCAAGCCCCACCGGACCGCTTCACATCGGCGGTGTGCGCACCGCATTGTATAACTACCTGTTCGCCAAACAGAATGGCGGCAAGATGATTCTCCGCATCGAGGATACCGACCAGACCCGCTTCGTGCCAGGTGCCGAAGACTACATCATCGAGGCCCTCACATGGCTCGGCATCGAGTTCGACGAAGGTGTCCATATCGGAGGTCCCTACGGCCCTTACCGCCAGAGCGACCGCAAACCCATGTACCGCCAATATGCCGAACAGCTCATCCGCGAGGGCTGGGCTTACTACGCCTTCGACAAGCCAGAGGCTCTTGATGCCAAACGCAAAGAGTTTGAGGCTCAAAAGAAAACCTTCCAATATGACTGCAACACCCGTCTCACGATGGAGAACAGTCTCAGCCTTGGCATGGAAGAGGCACAGCGCCGCATCGAGGCTGGAGAACCATACGTGGTACGCTTCCAGTTCCCCGACAACATCGACATCACTGTCCACGACCTTATCCGCGGCGACGTCACCATGAACTCATGCCTCTTGGACGACAAGGTGCTCTTCAAGAGCGACGGCATGCCCACCTACCACCTCGCCAACATCGTCGATGACCACACCATGAAGATAAGCCACGTGATCCGCGGCGAGGAATGGCTCCCCTCTGCCCCACTCCACGTGATGCTATACAAAGCCTTTGGATGGGAAGAGACCATGCCGCAGTTCGCCCATCTGCCTCTGCTGCTCAAGCCCGAAGGCAACGGCAAGCTCAGCAAACGCGACGGCGACCGCCTCGGATTCCCTGTATTCCCTCTCGACTGGCACGACCCCAAGAGCGGCGAGCTCAGCAGCGGCTACCGTGAACGAGGCTACTTCCCCGAGGCTGTAGTCAACATCCTTGCCCTACTCGGCTGGAACCCAGGCACCGAACAGGAAATCCTTTCAATGGACGAGCTGATAAAGCTCTTCGACATCAGCCATATCAGCAAGAGCGGTGCCAAGTTCAACGTCGAAAAAGCCAAATGGTTCAACCACGAATACATGCAGATGCACAGCGACGAAGAAGTGGCCAACTTGTTCATACCCATTCTCAAGGGACACGGAATCGACGCCGATCGTAACTATATCGTCAAGGTCTGCGGCATGATGAAGGAACGCATCAGCTTTATCAGCGAGATGTGGGAAACCACAAGCTACTTCTTCGTGGCTCCCACCGAGTACGACCCCGCCGCCGTCAAGAAACGCTGGAAACCCGGCATGACCACTCACATGGCCAAGGTCATCGAGATCCTCAACACCGTCCCCTTCGAATACGACGCCATCCACAAAGCCCTCCTCGACGACTACATCGTAGGCAACCAGCTGAACATGGGGCAGGTGATGAACTCCCTGCGCCTCGCCGTCGTAGGAAAGACTGTAGGCCCCGACATGCTGACACTCGTCATGATGCTCGGCAAAGAGGAGACTATCCGCCGCGTGCAGCGTGCCATCGACACCATCGGAGAGCCGGAAGCCCTCTAGACAACATAGACAACCCAGACAACCTAGACAACCTAGACAATCTAGAAAGTCTAGACAGTCTAGACAATCTAGACTAATCTAGAAAAAAAACAAGACAAAAACAACAATAATGGAAGAAATCATCAACACCGAAAACGAAAACGAAGTCTCATTCCCCGAGACAGTCGTCAATCAAGAAAACGAAACCGCTACTAAAGAAACATGCAGCTGCGAGACCGAGAAGCAATGCAAATGCCGCTGCATGCCAATCATCAACGGCATCCTTCTGCTTGGCCTTGTCCTCATCTACATTTTCCATTTCACCGGCATCGGAGCCAAAGGCGGCAAAAGTCTCGTCAACGCCGACGCCAAGGCTCCTGTGGCAGTGAGCGAAGGAGGCCTAAAGATAGCCTACATCAACACCGACACACTGATGGCCAAATACCAGTATGCCATCGACCTGCAGAAGCAGCTCAAGGACTTCCAAACCGCCAAAGAGAACAGCTACAAGCAGCAGATGACCCAATTCCAGAAGGACTACCAGGCCTACGTCGGCGGCGGCGGAGAGAACATGACCCTCAGCCAGCAGCAAGCCAAAGAGAAGGAGCTCACCGACCGTGCCGCACGCCTTCAGAACCTCGAAGGAGAACTGGCACAGCAGGTGGCAGAGAAGACCATGCAGGAGAGCGAAAAGATGACCAATGCCGTCTATGCTTTCATCCGCGAGTACAATGCCGCCAACCAGCAGTTCGACATCATCTTCTCCCGCTCATTCAGCAGCAGCCCCATCCTCTACGGCAACGAGGGCATGGACATCACCGACGAGATTGTCAAAGGTCTCAACGAGGAGTACGCCAGAGTGAAAGCCGATAAATAAAGGCCGACTTGATGCTATTCCCGTAATAACGGAATAACGGAATAACGGAATGACGAAAAAAAGGCAGACGCGTGAATGCAAAACATTCACGCGTCTGCCGGTTATTGGCGAGCCATGTTCTATCTGTTAATCGGCAGCTGGTAGCCGATAGCAATCAGAAACGCCTGGTTTGTGCCGGTATATGCGTTGCGGTCTTTTATCTCCTGCTCGGTCATGGTTTCCTCTGTCTTGCCTTGAGCCACATCGTAGGGGGCCAGAACGTCGGCACGCTTCATCAAAGGTACAAAACCATGATCCATATAGATGTCGACAGTAATGTTGTGCCACTGGTATCCCACTCCGAAAATGACCGATGCGTCAAGACGACGGATATGCTTGAAAGAAGCACGGTCGTCCTTGGTACCTGTGATGTAAGTGTCGTAGTTGAACGACTCCTGAGGCATCTTCATCGTCACCTGGCGGTCCCAACGGCGTCCGAAGAGGCCCACATTGAACGAGGGACCGATGAAGACGTTGATGAAGTTGCCGGCAGGAAGTGTGGGAATCTCCCAGCGGAAACCGGCAATGACGGGTATTTGCGCATACCAGTTGTGGTAATAGCCGCGGCGCATGGACTCCATGTGGGTAAGGTCTTGCGAGAAATTGGTGCCGCGACGGTTGATGTTAAGTCCGGTGCGGAGATAGATGTTCTCCGACCACGGGTTTTTCCACTCGGTGAACATATAGTCTGCATATCCGCCCACTCCGACGGCGAAGATTGGCGAGCTGGTGAGGAGGTCGTCGGTGACAAACGACACACCGCCGCCCACCTGGGCGCCATAATGGACAAACTGTGCCCTCAAGGGCAAATGAAACGTGGCGAAGAGTGCCAGTAACAGCAATATTCTTTTCATCATACCGATGTTTTTTTTATAAAACACTAAAACACATCGCGTTGAACAACAATCAACGCAAAATACGAAATACAAAAATACAAAAAAATCCCGAACATGTCGGGATTTTTACAAAAATATTGGTTTTAGCAGCCTACAACTTCCTTTCAATAAAGTCGGTCATCAGCTTGTAGAGGTTCAGGCGAGTGTTGCCGCCATAGATACTGTGGTTCTTGTTAGGGTAGACACGCATCTCGAACTGCTTGTCGGCTTTCTCAAGGGCGGTGACAAGGTCGAGGGCATTCTGGAAATGGACGTTGTCGTCGCCAGTGCCGTGGACAAGGAGGTAGTTGCCCTTCAGCCGGTCGGCAAAGTTGATTGGCGAGTTGTTGTCGTATCCGTCGGGATTGTCCTGCGGACGTTGCAGGAAACGTTCGGTGTAGATGTTGTCATAGTAGCGCCATGTGGTTACGGGAGCCACGGCGATGGCACTCTTGAAGACATCGTTGCCCTTGAGGATGCAGAGCGACGACAGATAGCCGCCGAAGCTCCATCCGAAGATGCCTATGCGGTTCTCGTCAATCCATGGCTTCTTGCCGAACCACTTGGCCGCCTCGATGGCGTCGATGCACTCGTAATGGCCAAGGTTGCGGTAGGTGCACTTCTTGAACTCCGCACCGCGGCCACCAGTGCCGCGACCGTCGAAACAGGCGACGACATAGCCTTTCTGCGCCAGCATGCGGAACCAGTTGTAGTCGCTCCAACCGTAGCTGTTGGTGACCTGCTGGTTGCCGGGGCCGCCATAAACGTAGAAGAACAGCGGATACTGCTTGTTCTCGTCGAAGTCGGCAGGCTTGATGATGTAATAGTTGAGTTCCACGCCCTCAGATGTAGTGAGTGTACCAAACTCCTTCTTCTCGCGTCCATATTGCGAAAGCCTCTGCTGCAGGGCAGCGTTGTCCTGCAGGACCTTTATCTCCTTACCCTTGGCGTTGTGGAGGGTGTAGATGGGTGCAGTGTTGGCATCGCTGAAGATGCAGATGTAATACTTGCAACCATTGCTGAAATTAGCCTGATAAGTGCCAAGACGGCCGCCATTGTTTAGGCAAACTCGCTTTTTACCCTTGAAGTCAATCACATAGAGATCCGTATTGATAGGGCTGCTCTCGTGGCTTCGGTAATAGATTTTCTGCCCTTTTTCGTCAATGCCGCGAATGTCTACAACATCGAAGTCGCCGCTGGTAATCTGCCGAATCAGGCTGCCATCCATGCCATAAAGATAGATATGGTTGTATCCGTCGCGCTCACTGGTGATGAGGAACGACTTGCCGTCGTCGAGGAACTTCCAAGTGTCAGGCACCTCCACGTAAGCCTTGTCATCCTCGGTATAGAGGGTTTTTATTTTGCCAGTGGTGGCATTGGCAAGGAGCAGTTCCATCTTGTTCTGCAAGCGGTTCATACGCATGAATGCAAGTGTATTGGCATCTTTGGTCCACTGCATGCGTGGCAGGTACTGGTCGTTCTCGCTGCCCGTATTCAGACGCACCGACTGGTTGTTGTCCAGATTGTAGATATAGATGTCAACCACCGAGTTGTCCTCGCCAGCTTTGGGGTATTTGTAGTTATAGTTCTCCGGATAGAGACCGCCCCAAGTCTGCATGGTGAACTCGCGGACATTGCTCTCGTCGAAACGGTAATAGGCTATGCGTTTCGAGTCGGGACTCCAATAGAAGCCTTTGGTGATGGCAAATTCCTCCTCATAGACCCAGTCGGTGGTGCCGTTGATGATATGATTGAGACGACCATCCGTTGTCACCTGATACTCTTTGTCGGTCGACAAATCCATATAGAACAGATTGTTGTCGCGCACGAACGCAACCTTTGTGCCATCAGGCGAAAGTGTGGTGAGACGCTGCTTGCCGTTATTCGAAATCTTCTTAACCCTGCCATCAGCGACATTGTACACATAGTAGTCCGAAACACCACTGTGACGATAAATGGGTTTAAACCCACTGCTAAGCAGCACTTTCTGTTCATCGGAAGAGAACTCATAGTCTTCTATTGGAGGCAGGGACAGACCGCTGAAAGAGCAGACGTTGTCAACCTTGTCGCCCGTCTTATACGAATAACGTTCAATACCTGAAAGGGTCAGGACACAGTAATGCTCACCATCCTGCATTGAACGGATAGACTGGAAGCCTTTGGGGGCAAACGTCCCTTTTGCCCAGATATCCTCAAGGGTTATCTGTTTTGTAGGCTGGGAAAAGGCAACACCAGCGATAAATAAAAAAGGAAAAAATAAAGAGAAGCGTTTCATGGTTTACAGTAAGGATTAGAAAAATGTGACCAGC
>JAFSKP010000101.1 GCA_017448905.1 Bacteroidales bacterium
GAGTGATGGATTGCCGACAATACAGCAGAAACCGTCTTTTTTCGAGGGCCAGTCGCAGTCGTTTGCGCTGACGCTGCTCTTCGGCTCGTGAGATGTCTCTTTTCCGATGCCGGTAGGGCATGCATAAACAAACCACCGGTCCGAAAATGGAAAGAGGTGGACACTTGCAGTGTGTCCACCTCTTTCCGGTGTAGCAGAAAGGCGGTTACCGTTTGTTGTCCTTTGCTGCGTTGTAGAAGATTTTGAGAGCGCTGGAGGTGCGGAGCTCCTGCTTGATGTCGCTGATGGTACCCATCTTCACCTTGCCGTCGGACTTGATGGCGAAAGTGAGCAGTTTGCTGTCTTCCTCGGAGCGTGCGCTCTTCTCGAGTTCCACGAATTGACGGATGTCCTCAACCTCGGAAATCTGGTCGTTGAGCTGGATACGCGGCTCAGTGCCGTATTTGGAGGTGTATTTGTCCATGGGGACACCGATGTTGATGTAGCTGACCAGGCTTTTCTTCTCCAGTTTGGTCACCTCGCTGCCTTTAGGGGGAGTGATTTTCACGAAGAGTTCGCTCTCGCGCATGGTGGTGATGACCATGAAGAAGAAGAGGAGCATGAAAATAATGTCAGACATCGAACCCATGTTGAGGCCGGGAGTGCCTTTGTCGTTTTTTTGTTTAAAGCGTGCCATTATTTTCCTCCTACTTTAGTGGGTTCAGCCTCGGAGATAGCGACGGGGATAGCCTTGTCGATAGCGTCGCGGTGAGCCTGATCCAGGTCTTTATACGGTCTGCTGAATTTCTCGCGGGACAGTTCGTCACGCATCTCGTTGATGGCTGCGGTAAGCTCGTTTTGGACACGGAAGTACATGTCGTAAGAGGTGCCGCGGTCGTTCTGCAGCGAGATAACACCCTTTGAGACGGGGTATTTGCCCAGGAAGTCAATGTCGATGATTTCTTTCTGCGGTAGGTCGTCGCGGTCGGTGGGGTTGCCCAGGAACTCTTTGGCGCGATCTTTCAGCAGACTGATGTCGCCGACCTCTTTGTTGAAGAGGATACGGTCGTTACGGTTGATCTTGACCTGGAAGATATTGCGTTCACGAACTTCTGGCGGGGTGAAGTCCGGCGGCAGCGGTGGTGGCAGTCGTCGGGCGATACCCATGTCGGTGTTGATGCTGGAGGTCATCAGGAAGAATGCCAGCAGCAGGAACGAGATGTCCGACATGGCGCTTGTGTTCAAGCCAGGAGTTGATTTTTTACCCATAGTTTATTGTTATTTTTTAAGAGCTTTCGTAATAGCGGAATAAATCATCAGCACAAGGGCACCGAAGACGGTGATGTAGGTGATGTAGCAGGCGATGGCGATGAGCTTGGCTGCCGACTCAGATGTGTTGTAGCGCATGAGGAAGTCGGTGGGCATTTTGTCGCCGAGGGCCAGCAGGATGCCGGCGACAACGACGATGACGACGATGCCGGCGAAGATTCCGGCTTTTTTCGGTTTTTTAGTGACGCTGATGATGCCGTAGAAGAGCCATATTATGAGGCTGAGGGCCACGTAGCACAGCAGCACCCAGAAAGCCACATCGAAAGCCCAACCGAATTTGGTCTGATTGGCGGCGAACATGATTGCAAGGACTGCAATGATGCATGCCACGGTCAGGCTAATCAAGGTTACGAATTTCTTTGTTTTTTCTTGCATGATAGATAAGGTTTAAAGTTTAAAGTTTGAAGTTTAAAGTTTAAAGCTTGGCGAATTGTAGATTGAAAAGCAATTCTCTCCAATCACGAAACGCTATCCACTTTTCACTAAAATGCAAGAATTATTTCTTGTTCTTCACGAGGATGTCCATGAAGGAGATGGAGCCATCTTCCATCTGGGCGACAAGGCCTTCGATTTTGGTGAGCAGGTAGTTGTAGAAAATCTGGAGGATGATAGCGACGATGAGACCGAAGACGGTTGTCAACAGAGCCACTTTCATACCGCCAGCGACGACGGTCGGGCTGATGTCACCGGCTTTCTCGATGTCGTCGAATGCCTGGACCATACCGATAACGGTGCCGAGGAATCCGAAGGAGGGAGCCAGGGCGATGAACAGGGCGATCCAGGTGAGGTTGCTCTCGAGGCGTGCCATCTGGACACCACCGTAGGAGGTGACGGCTTTCTCGACGTTCTCGAGGCCTTCCTCGACGCGGTCGAGACCTTGATAGAAGATGCTGGCCACGGGGCCGCGGGTGTTGCGGCAAAGCTCTTTTGCTGCGTTGTAGTCGCCCTTTTTCACATTGTCCTCAATGCCGTTGAGGAGGGCGTTGACGTTGGTGGTTGCCATGTTGAGGTAGATGATGCGCTCGATGACGAGGGCCATACCGAGGATGAGGCAGAGGAGCACGGGGGTCATCCAGCCTGCGCCACCCTGGATATATTTCTCTTTGAGCACTTCGTGGAATGATTTGGCCTCTTCGGCTTCGTCGGTGACAGCTGCTGTGGGTTCGGCAACGGCCTCGTCGGTGACGGCAGCCGAGTCGTCGGTGATTTGCTCCGTCTCTGCAGGGGCTGCAGCGTCCTGGGCCATAACATTGTTAAGGTTGGTGAATGTCAATAATCCGATTATCGACATTAATGCAATAACTTTTTTCATGGTTGCTTTAAATTGTGTTAATTATTAATTAGTTAGTTTTTTTTGCAAAATTACAACGTAGTTGCAAATTTAGTAAAAAGTTTGCAAGTATGAGTTTTTTTTTGTTTTTTTTTCAGAATAATGATAGCTTTGGCTTGTAAGAAGCTGATTTATAAGGTTTGTTTAGACGGTTCGGTTGAGGAGTTTTCCGGCTATTTCGATGAGGGTTGATTTTCGTTCCTCGGGTAAGCTGATTGACTTGAGGCTCGTCATTGCGAGGTTGTGCAGACGTTCTATATGTTGTTCCACGTCGTGGCGAATGTCGAGTTGGGAGTAGATGTCGAGGACTTCACGGATTTTCCCGGTAGGGTCGTCGGGGGTGGAATCGAAGAGTTGCACGAGGCGTGTGCGTTGGGTGGCAGTTGCTTTCTTGAGAGCGAGGAGCAGCAGCGAGGTTTTCTTGTTGTCGCAGATGTCGGTGCCGGTCTGTTTTCCGAAGGAGGCCACGTCGCCGAAGGCGTCGAGGAGGTCGTCGCGCAGCTGGAAAGCGAGGCCCAGTTGGATGCCGAAGTCGTAGATGAGGTTAGTGTCGTTGTCGTTGGCGTTGCCGTAGATGGCGCCTATCTGCAGTGCGGCACCCAGCAGCACGGCGGTCTTCAGGCGTATCATCTCCATGTATTCGTTGATGCTCACGTCGTTGCGTTTTTCGAAGTCCATGTCGTATTGCTGACCTTCGCAGATTTCCATGCTTGTCTTCTCAAAGATGCGGAGGATGTCGAGGAGTCGTGGGTGGGGGGACTTGAGGAAATAGCGCCATGCGAGGATGTTCATGGCGTCGCCGGAGAGAATGGCGGTATTGGGGTTCCATTTGCGATAGACGGTAGGCTTTCCGCGCCGTATGGGAGAGAGGTCCATGAGGTCGTCGTGGAGCAGTGTGAAGTTGTGGAATGTCTCGATTCCGATAGCCGCGTAGCGTGCAGTCTCGATGTCGCCGCCGAAGAGGTCGGTGGCGGCGAGCATGAGGATGGGTCGTATGCGTTTGCCGCCGTCGGCGAGTGTATAGTGGATGGGTTCGTAGAGGTTGTGCGGGGAGCCGTCGAAGATTTCCGTTGCGAAGTATTGGCTGACGATTTCTGATAGATTTTTTAAGGAATACATTATTATTGTTGTTTGTTTTTTCCGGGTTTCCTAGATTATCTGGATTAGTCTAGACTGTCTAGATTATCTAGACAGTCTAGGAAAAAATCAGAATGGATAGTCGATGCCGAAGTTGGCTGTGATTTGGGAGAATGACCAGTGGGGTGGGCGGAGGCGTAGCTCTTGGCTGAAGCCAGGGTCGTAGACGGGCAGGGCAAGGTCGCATCGTATGGTTACGATGGAGATGTTGGCGCGGATGCCGAGGCCGATGTCGGAGGCGATGCTGTGGGGCAGTTCCTTGAAGCTGAATTTGCCGCCAGGGAAGTCCTTGGACTCCTGTGCCAGCCATACGTTGCCCATGTCGGCGAAGAGGGCGCCCTCGATGATGGAGAAGAGAGGGAATCGGTATTCGAGGTTGGCGACAAGCTGTATGTCGCCGATACGTTCGAACATGTTTTCGGATGAGGACTGGTAGGTGCCGGGGCCGAGGTAGCGGAGATGCCATGCGCGCAGGGTTGTAGGCCCGCCGCCAAAGAAGCTTCTCTCGTAAGGCATGGCTGTCGAGTTGCCGTAGGGCAGTCCGAAGCCCATAAGCATACGAGCCACCACGGTGCTGCGTCTTCCCACATAGAAGTAGCGTTTCAGTTCGGCGTTGAGTCTGATGTATTGTGAGAAGGGGACTCCGAAGACTTCCATGACACCGTTTTCGTCGCTGCTCGTGTTGCTGGCTTTCTCGACGAGGTTGAGGATATTGCCGGCTGTTTCGAGAGACAGGTGCAGGTAGTTGAAGTTGATGCGCGTGCCATATTGCTGGGTGTTGAATATGTAGTCGTATCGCGCATTCATGATGAAGTGGTCGCTGTAGCGGTATTTGATGCGGGCATCGCCGCTTTGGGTCATACGCTGGTGGAATGCGGAGTCGATGTTGAAGAAGCGTACGTAGGTCAGTTCGATGGGCATGAGCTGGTGGTTGTTGTTGCGACGTTGCCAGCTGTAGCCGAAGCCGGTGTTGAAGAGCAGCCTGTTGAAGTAGCTGTGCATCTGGTAGTTGGTGCCGAGAGTGAAGACGGTATGAGGTCTTGTGCGCTGCCATACGATATTGGAGGTGAAAGGGAAGAGGAATGTGGGCAGGTCGAGGGCGAGGTTAAGGCCGTTTTCGAAGCTGGCGGCATATTCCTGGATGCTGCCGGGGTTGTCCCCGAACAGCAGTTTGGGCATTTCGAGCAGCAGTGACCATTCGGTCTTGAGCTGTTCGGCGCCGCCGAAGAGGTTTTTGTTCTGGTGAGTGACTTTGGTCTCGATACCGAGGTTGCCGTTGATGGTTTTGTCGCTGTTCTCGCTGACGGGCGAGGAGTTGTTGAGTTCGATGGAGAGGGAGAGGCGTTGCCGTTTGGTGTTGAGGAGGCGAATACGTGCGTTGAGAAGGCGGTTGGAGTCGCTGCTGTTGGGAGCTTCGACGAGGTCGATGTTGATGTATTTGAAGTTGCGAAGGTTGAGCAGGGAGTTGTAGGTGCGTTCGATGGTGCCGGGTCGGAAAGTCTGTCCGTTGTAGAACATCAGCGAGCGGCTGATGGTCTGGGGTTTCAGCGTCATGGGGCTGTTGTAGAGGAATTTGTATTTGGCGTTGGCGTGCCTGAACTGCATGGGGTAGACCAGGGTGTCGAAATGGGGCGTGTTGCCGGAGGTGAGAGCAGTGGCGTCCGGGTAGATGAAGATGTCGTTGATATGGTAGCGTTGCAGTGGGCGTGTCCCCTCTTGGGTGCGGACATTGCCTACGTCGAGGCGGATGGAGAGCTTGTTGTCTTCGAAGGCAGTGTCGACGGTGAAGGAGATGAGGTCAGGCGAAGCCAGGAAGAAGCCGTTGGTGCGCAGTTTTTCGGCTAGGCGGACACGTTCTTTGGCCAGAATATCCTGGTCGTAGAAGTCGCCGGCATGTATGAGGCTCTCGTTTCGCCAAGCCTTCAGGAGGCTGTCGACTTGTTGTGTCTCGGCGTGGAAGCTGACGTTGTAGATGCTGTAGCGTGAGGTAGGGTAGATGTGATAGACGACTTTGACGTCGCGGTGACGGTGATGTATGGTGTCGAAAGAGACACGCGACGAGAAGCAGCCTTTGGAGTTGAGCAGTCCGGAGAGTTGGCTACAGGTCTGCGAGGACATTTCCTCGTCGTATACGACAGGGGGTTGCCCTTTGCGGCGCAGGTAGCGGTGCAAGAAGTTGTCCTTGTCGGGGTTGGAGAGGCAATAGATGAACAGTGACATACGCGGTCCCACGCCGAGCAGACGCGAGTTGGGGCTTTGTCGGGCGTATTTCTTCATGTCGCTCAGGGCATCGTAGACCTCGGGTGGTACATTGCTGCTGTCGGCCATGTGTACCTTGTAAGTGCTGTAGCTCAGCAGGCGTTCGTCAGGCTGTAGGTACTTGTCGACGCTGCGGCAGCCGGTTGCCAACAGGGTCAGGAGAAGGGTTGTCAGCAGGAGAAGGAATGTCCGTGTGCGAATCTTCATCATGGCGTTATTGACGGCGGAGTTCCTGCGGATAAATGTTCTTTTCGATTTCGTCCATGATGGACTGCGCGGAGCCGCCGGCCGCAGACATTGTCTTGCGGCATGCAAGGCAGGCCTTCGAGTAGGTCTCTCCGTCGCAGAGCCATTCGGAGAGTATCGCCGTCAAAGTGTCGGTGTCCTCATAGCTTCTCGCAGCACCGGCTGCAATCATGTCGTTGGCTTCCTGGAATTTGTGGTGGTTGGGTCCGAAGCATACGGGGATGTTGTAGGCGGTGGCTTCGAGGATGTTGTGGATGCCTTTGCCGAAGCCGCCGCCGATATATGCCACGGTGGCGTATCGATAGATAGCGGAGAGCATCCCAATGTTGTCGATGATCAAAATGCTTGAATGCTCGAATGCTTGAATGCTTGAATGCTCTATTATGGAGAAGCGTATGCAGTTTTCCTTGCCGAAGAGATGCTCAATGTAGTGCAGATGTTCTTCGCCGATCATGTGGGGAGCGAGGATGACGCGTAGCGGTTTGTCGTAGCGGTCGAGGAAGGCTTTGATGTTACGTTCGTCGGGTTCCCACGTTGATCCGGCGACAAGTACTTTCAGATTGTTTGACTGTTTGATTGTCTGATTGTCAGAATGCTCGAGGAAGCGCTCTATTGCGGGTATGGGTTTAGCGTTGGCTGCGATGGCTGTTACGCGGTCGTAGCGTGTGTCGCCGGTTACCGAAACGTTGCTGATGCCGATGTTTTCCAGGAGTTTAGCCGACTCGGTGTTCTGCACGAAGATGTGCCGGTAGCAGAGCAGCTGTTTGGCGAACCAATGGCCATACCAGCGGAAGAAGTACTGGCGGGGACGGAAGATGGCGGAGAAGATGAATGTGGGGATATGCCTGTCGCTGAGGTTCTTGAGGTAGTTGAACCAGAAGTCGTATTTGACGAAAAAGGCCACGTCGGGGTGCATGAGAGTCACGAGGCTTCGGGCGTTGCGGCGAGTGTCGGGAGGCAGATAGCATACGAGGTCGGCGCCGTTGTAGTCTTTGCGGATTTCATACCCCGAGGGGGAGAAGAAGGTGAGGCAGATCTTGAAGTCGGGGTGACTGTTTCGGAAGAGTTCCATGACGGGACGAGCCTGCTCGAACTCGCCAAGCGAGGAGGCGTGGAACCATGCCACGCGTCCTTGAAGTCTGTCGAATGGTGTCTTGCTGCGCCAGCCTCTCCATCCGGCGGCAAGAAGACGGGCTTTGCTGTTCGAGATGGCTGCGACGCGCACGGCGGCTGCATAAAATCCTATGGCACAACTATAAATGAGACGCAATGGAATTGAGAGTTGGGAGTTGAGAGTTGAGAGTTGCTCGGGTCACTATTCACTGTTCACTGTTCACAGGTCACTAGAAGAAGTAGTAGTCGTAGGCTGTCTTACCCTTGAGGGGGAACATCCAGTTGATTTTGATAGTATAGAGGAGGTCGAAGTAGTGGGTGTTGTCGGCACCGTGCAGCCCCATGACGGGGTCGAGGACATAGTCGCGTACGGAGTGGTTCCAGCATTGTGTCACTTCGAAGGCGATGTAGAAGTTGAAGAAGTTGTAGTTGTTGCTCATGAACCAGTATCCCACGCTCTCGGTGAGGGTGAAGCCGCGACGTTTGTGGTCGTAGAGGCGGGCGTAGTCGTCCTGTATTTGTGGTGCTTTCACGTCGTTGAGGAGGAATATGGTCTTTTGCTGCATCATTCCTGCCAGTGCACGCAGCATGATGCCGGAGTTGGGGTTTTTGCTCGAGAGGGTGAATATGCGTCCGCCGCCGATGCGGAAGGCGAGGGCGCGGTTGTAGCACGACATATTGGCGTCGGTGCCGTTGGTGCCTATCACTATGGGCGAGCTGTCGCGGCTGTAGACGGCAGGCATGCGTTGCTCCTTGTCGTTGAGGTCGTGGCCGATGACGAGTGTGCCGTCGGCGGAGAGCAGCCAGTTGGACTTGAACTTGTAGCCGGCCTCGAGGCCGAAGCCGAGGTAGGGGGAGGGGTAGAGGGTGCTCATGCCGCCCTCGGTGGAGAATTTCTCGGATGCGAAAAGAGTGCTGAAGTTGAATCCGATGAAAGGGGTGGACAAGGTGTCCTGTGTCAGCTTCACCTGTGCTTGCAGTGAGCAGGAACCAACGACAAAAGCTAACAAGGCCAGTTTAAAACGATAGAACATTTCAATTCTTTGTTATTCTTCAATTCTCGACTTTTCTTCCCATGGCACGGAACACTTTGGGCATGAGGTCGCTGTTTTGTTGTATGCCGGAGAAAGTCTCGGCTCCGGGACCGAAGGCGAAGACGGGGACCATGACGCCGGAATGCCAGTCGGTGACATATTTGCAGGTGTTCTTGCCTTTTTCGATGTCGCCGTCGGTGAGCACGAGTCCTCCCGTCTCATGGTCGGCGGTAACCACCACGAGGGTGTTGCCGTCCTTCTCGGCGAAGTCGAGGACGACCTTGAGCATCTTCTCGAAGTCGGCGAGTTCGGCCTCCATGTAGGGAGCATCGTTGTTGTGGCATCCCCAGTCGATTTGCGAGCCTTCGATCATCATGGCGAAGCCTTTGGGGTTCTGAGAGAGGATGTCGAGGGCTTTCTTGGTGCCTTCGGTCAGCACGGGGTCGCGGCCTGGGGCCACAGGGCCGTAGTAGTTCTCGCAGAAGAAGGTGACCAGTTTGTTGCTCTTGGAGTTTTTCATCTCTTCGAGGCTGTAGGTGATGTCGTATCCGCGCTGGCGAAGGGTGTCGAGGGGTGCGAGGCCGTCCTTGCGGTTTTCGGGGCGGAAGTTGGAGAGGCCGCCGCCTATCATGACGTCGAACCCGCACTGCGACATGTGGAGGCTAATGGTGTCGTACATCTTGCGGTGAGGCACGTGGGCGTAGGTGCTTGCCGGTGTGGCGTCGAGGACGCTGCTGGTGACTACGAAGCCGGTGGCGAGGCCCTGGTTGCGGAGCAGTGTCAGGAAGGAGGGTATGGGCGTGCCGTCGGACAACACGCCGATATGGTAGTTGTCGGTCTTGTGGCCTGTGACGATGGCGGTGCCGCCGGCGCCGCTGTCGGTGGTGTACTTGTTGTTCGAATAGGTGCGGGAGAAGCCTGAGAAGGGGAACCGGAGGAAGTTGGAGGCGTTCTTCTGTGCCACCACGGAGGCGTAGACCTGCGCCGTACCCATGCCGTCGCCGATGATGATGATGACGTTCTTGGCTTTTTTCAGCGAGCGTACCGCCGGTGGTTCGCCGGGCTGCTGGGCAGTGGTATCGGTTTCGTCGATGCTTTCAGCTGAGGGGACGCTCTTCTGCTGTGCCCAGGCAGCGATGGGCAAGGGGAGAAGAAATCCGAGGATTAATGCTGCCGAGACTATTTTCTTTGTGGCTTTCATTATGGGTCTGTGAGGTTTGTGACGGATGGTTATCTTCTTCCGTGTGAAGAGCTGCCGCCGGAGCGGAAGCTGCCGCCGGAGCGTGAAGACGAGCCGCTGCTGCGGAACGACGAGCTGCTGCTGCGGAACGACGAGCTGCTTGAGGAACGCGTCGGGGTGCTGTTTGAGCGGAAAGAGTTGCTGCGCGACGGAGTCGACGAGGAGCGGTAGGTGCTGTTGCGTGACGGAGTCGACGAAGAGCGGTAGGAGCTGCCGCGTGTCGGTGTCGATGTGCTGCGGTAGGAGTCGCTGCGAGACGACGATGAGGTGTTGCGGTAGGAATTGCGTGAAGAGTTGGCTGAACCTGAGCGTGCGGCATGGTCCGATGTTCTGGATGTCCGGGTGCTAGAGGGTTTTGCGTAGCGTCCCGCAGTGCCGCGGGCAGCCGTTGTCGTGCCGCGTGTTGCTGTCGCCGTTGCCGTGCCGCGTTGGCCTATGGTGCCAGTTCCGCTGACGCGGCCGTGAGGTGCGCGGCCACCGTTGTTGAGGTCGACGCCACCGCGTCGCACGCTACTCCCTGTGGAGCGCGGGACGCTGCGGGAGTTGGTGCCGCGAGCAGCCCCGAGGTTGCCGTATCTGCCTCCGAGGGTCGTCGTGCCGGGTTGATGTCCGAGTGTGTGGCCGCCGTAGTAACCGGGGTGGCGGTAGGTGTCGTAATACCATGGATGCCCCCAGCCGTAGTCCCAATAGGGATCCCATCCCCAGGTGTAGCTCCAACCCCAACCGCAGGCGCAGCCCCAACCCCAGAAGGGGTCGCATCCCCAGCAGTGGGAGAACATCCAGTGGCTGTAGCCCCATGAGTAGCACCATGGGTCATAGAAAGGGCTGTACCATAAGTCGTGATGGTAGAGGCTGTAACCGTCGCCGGATTGCAAGCGGCGGTCGAGGCGGAAGCCGCCGGCCGTCGTGTCGCCCTGCTTGGTGGTGTCAGGTATGACGCCTGTGAGCTCCACAGTGATGTCGTCGCTCTTCGACACTACGGCGGTGTCGTTGTAGGGCTGAGGTGCGGAAACCTTGATCCCTTTTTGCGGATTGGAGTAGTATTTCTCTCCGTCGGGATTCTGTGCCATGACGTCAAGACCGAGGGCAAGCAACAAAAATAATGAGTATAATCCGTTGATACTAATACTCTTTTTGTCCATGGTTCGAATATAGATTAAGTTAATTTTGTTCAGTTTACCAATCTTTTGTACTTTTGCAAAATGAAATAAATGCGTGCAAAGGTACGCTTTTTTTCATAAAATGAAACGATAAAGCAACAAAAAAATTATAAAATGGCAAAAGATTTTCCGAAACGCAGTGAGAACTATTCCGAATGGTACAATGAACTAGTCGTTCGCGCCGACCTCGCCGAGCAGAGTGCCGTGCGAGGCTGCATGGTCATCAAACCCTATGGCTACGCCATCTGGGAGAAGATGCAGCACGAGCTGGACCGCATGTTCAAAGAGACCGGCCACCAGAACGCCTATTTCCCCCTCTTCATTCCCAAGAGCTTCCTGAGCCGCGAAGCCGAGCATGTCGAGGGCTTCGCCAAGGAATGCGCCGTGGTGACCCACCACCGCCTGATGAACGATCCCAACGGGGCAGGTGTCGTCGTCGACCCCGCCGCCAAGCTCGAAGAAGAGCTCATCGTGCGCCCTACCTCCGAGACTATCATCTGGAGCACCTACAAGAACTGGATCAAGTCCTACCGCGACCTGCCCATCCTTTGCAACCAGTGGGCCAATGTCGTGCGTTGGGAGATGCGCACCCGCATGTTCCTCCGCACCGCCGAGTTCCTGTGGCAGGAGGGTCACACCGCCCACGCCACCCGTGAGGAGGCCGAGGCCGAGACACGCAAGATGCTCGAGGTCTATGCCGACTTCGCCGAGCGCTACATGGCCATGCCCGTCATCAAAGGCCACAAGAGTCCCAACGAGCGCTTCGCCGGTGCCCTCGACACCCTCTGCATCGAGGCTATGATGCAGGACGGCAAGGCTCTGCAGGCCGGCACCAGCCACTTCCTGGGCCAGAATTTCGCCAAGGCTTTCGAGGTGCAGTTCCTCAACAAGCAGAACCAGCTGGAGTATGTGTGGGCCACCTCGTGGGGTGTCAGCACCCGTCTGATGGGGGCGCTCATCATGACGCACAGCGACGACAACGGCCTCGTCCTGCCGCCGCACCTGGCACCTATCCACGTTGCCATCGTCCCCATCGCCAAGAGCGACGAGCAGATGGCGCAGCTCGACGAGCATGTCGCTCCGATAGTCAAAGCCCTCGAAGCCAAAGGCTTGGTGGTTAAGTACGACAACCGTTCAGAATACAAACCCGGTTGGAAATTCAACGAGTACGAGTTCAAGGGCGTCCCCGTACGCCTCGCCATCGGTCCCCGCGACCTGGAGAACGGCACCTGCGAGGTCTGCCGTCGCGACACACTCGAGAAGGTAACCATGCCCATCGAAGGCATTGCCGGGCATGTAGCAGAACTTATGGAGCAGATTCAGCAGAACCTCTTCAAGAAGGCTGCCGACTTCCGTGCCTCGATGACCCGTAAGGTCGACACTTGGGACGACTTCAAGGTCGAAATCGAGAAAAACGGTTTCCTGCTCTGCCACTGGGACGGCACCGTCGAGACCGAGGAACGGATCAAGGAGGAGACCAAGGCAACCATCCGTTGTATCCCCTTCGACGCCCCCGACGAGGAAGGCCGTTGCATCTACAGCGGCAAGCCCAGCCACCGCCGAGTGGTCTTCGCCCGCAGCTATTAAAAACGCCCGCATTCCTTGGTCGTTAATAGAAAAAAGCCGCTGTTTATGAATGAGACAGCGGCTTTTTGCATATTAGTCACCTTCGACTTCTCTCTCTTTTTCTAAGCCGACACTTCGCTGTAGCGCAACAGCTTGTAGCCCTTGAACTGCATGATGACGGGATGCAAATTGGTGCCGGCAGTCATTTGACCCACTTTGGGTTCAGCGGCATAGCGGCGTATCTGTTCCTCGGCATCACGCCACTGGCTTTGGGTATCGGCATCGCTGGCATCAGCTTTAAGGTATTTCAATTCAAGGATAAAGCTGTGCTTCACCATAGGCCATCGCAGGATGTTGGGCATCAGGAAGAAGTCGCAATAGCCATGGCTGAATTCCATCTCGGGAGCCACAAAATAGTAAGGGTTCAGCGATAGATAAGCATTCATGAATCCCTGTAGATTACGCTCGCCCTCAATTAGTTGTCGTACCGATGTAGTCTTCTCGTATGCAGCGGCAAGAAGCTCTACCATAGGTTGCCAATTGCCGCGAAGAGCAGCGTCGGTGTAGGAAGAGCCTATTTCGCTTGTGTCGATGTATGCAATTTCCTGATAGCCGCGCATAAGGTAGTCATAGTACTGCAAGCGGACGTTGTTGTTAGGAATAATCAGATGAGTCTCTGCCCCGTCGGGCTCTCCGTAGGTCAGCATGCCATAGAAGAATAGCAGGCTGACGAAGTTCTCCTTGTCTGCCATGCGGTAGGCCGGGAACGACAGGTTGACATCAGCCTTTATCCCACTGTCCTGGGCAATCGTGTAGAGAATGCCGCGCCGCACTCCGTTGGGAGTTTCCACTTTCTCTAACTGGTCAAGTTGCAGCAGCTTGTTCATCTTCACGTAGTCGGTGCGGGTGTTGTTGTCGACCATATTCTTAGGGGCTTTGCCAAAGGCGATGATGCTCTGCATATAGTAGAGTACCATGTCGCTGTTGAAGATTTTCGGGTCACTGAATAGGGAATCCTCTGAGAAACAGTAATTGTCGTACCAGGGCTTCATTTCATTAATGAGAGTATCCTCGTCGGCATTGATAGCTCCCACACTCTGGTAGTAGCGTATCATCTCGCGCACTTCCGTCTCCGAGAAGCCCAGCATCATGTTGAATCGGGGGTCCATGGTGATATGCGTGGCGATGTTGTAGCCGCTGGTCACGTCGTCGAGTGTCACGGGGCTCACACCCACCATCAAGATGCGGTCGAA
>JAFSKP010000014.1 GCA_017448905.1 Bacteroidales bacterium
ATCTTGGCCAGGGCGTCCACATAGTCGCAGATGTCCTTGCCGGTGTAGAGGGTGGAGTTCTCGTCGGGCACCTCTTCCGGCGTCCCGGCGGGCAGGCCGGTGTCCACCAGAATCACCTCGCTACCTGTGTCAATCAGGTAGTTCTGCAAACTGCCACGATATCGCACATTCTTGTCGAATTTGTCGGGTCCCTCCTCGCCACCGAAGACAAACGGCTGGCTGTAGAATCCATCCTTGCGGAATTTAACTGCTTTGATTTCCATATTGTTTCTTGCTATTATACATAAATTGCCACAAATTATTCATAAATAATTAATGGATAATTCATGGCAATTCGTGTTAAATAATACTCGTGTTATTTTGTCGGTTCCCACTTGCAGCGGACGGGCGACACGATGGCGCCTTCCTTCTTCAGCTCGGCAAAGGCCTTGTCGACCTCCTTGCGGTCGGCGCCGAGGGTCTTGGTGATGTCGCCGGCACTGACGGGTTTGCCCGCTTCGCGCATGGCTTTCAGGACTTGTTCTTTCACAACTATCTTTCTTTAAACGTTAAACCTTAAACTATAAACTTTACTACATCATCTCGATGAGGAAGTTCTCGTAGCCCAGCTTGTCGATGTAGTTGAGGTACTGCTTCTCCCAGGCCATGTGGTCCTTCTCGTCGTCGATCCACTTGTAGATGAGCTTCTGCGTGGGGTAGTCGTCGGCGAAGGCGGCGGCCATCTCGCTCATCATCTTCACGGCCTCGGGGTTGTAGTCGCTCTCGATCTGCTGCTTGGGGTCGTCGTAGAATGGGAACTCCATAGTCTTCATGGCCTCCTGCAGGTCGGCGGGCTTGCAGCCGAGCTCCACGAGGCGGTTCAGCACCTCCTCGGCCTCGTCCCACTCCTCTTCGGCTTCCTCTTTCCACTTGTCGGCCAGCTTGTTCCAGCCGTTCAGACGGCAGTAGGCCGAGAAGGCGAAATGCTGTTTGCTGTTTCCAAACCATGCAGCGCCGAACATGGCGAACTGCTTCAATGCTTCTTCTTTTGTCATGATTCTTTGTGTTTTTTATTGTTATTACGTTGTACTTTAAAATGTTACAGTCGTGCGGAATTTCCGTTTGGCAAGTGCAAAGATAGTCACTTTCCCCGAAACAGCCAAATCCGACGCAAACAAATTTATACCTGATACGAAACAAATGCGTATCTTTGCACCGGCAGACAAAGATTGGACATTATGAGTAAACTGACTGATTTCCTATCGGATATAGTGGAGATTAAGCTTCCGGCCGAGGGCGAGATTGCATACCTGGAGGCGGCGCCGGCCAACGCCACACCTCCGAGCGCGCCGAGGAGCTCTTCATCGGCTTCCTGCGCCTGCTGTCGCAGCATTACATTGAGCACCACGACATCCCCTTCTACGCCTCCGAGCTCTGCATCACGCCCATCTACCTCTCGCGCATCGTGCGCCAGGTCACGGGCCGCACGGTGATGGACTACATCAACCAGATGCTGCTCATGGAGGCCTCGTGGCTGCTGCGCAATACCGACGAGACCACCGTCCAGATTGCCGACCGCCTGCATTTCAGCAGCCAGGCCAGCTTCTGCCGCTTCTTCACCCGTCTGAAAGGCCTTTCGCCGAAGGCCTACCGCAACGGCAAATAGCACACCGCCTCGCAAAGTTTTGTGCGAGGTGGCGGGTGTATTTGATGAAGAAAGGGTTTCAGCCGTAGGTCTCGATGAGGTATTTGACGAAGTTTATGTCGGCGAAGTTGATGTTGCCGGTGTCCATCTGGTTCATGGTGGCTATCTGCTCCATTTCGGCGTCGGTCAGCGTGAAGTCGAAGATGTCAAGGTTTTGCACCATGCGCTCCTTGTGGCTGCTCTTGGGGATGGCGATGACGCCGCGCTGGGTGAGCCAGCGGAGGGCCACCTGCGAGGCGGTCTTGCCGTGCTTCTGGCCGATGCCGCCGGGCAGCTCGCTCTTGATGATGCCGTCCACGCCCTGTCCGCCCAGCGGGCCCCAAGCCATCATTGTGCAGCCGGTGTCCTTGAGCAGGGGCTCGATGGCGCGCTGCTGGATGAGGGCGTTGCACTGCAGCTGGTTCGCTCATCAAGCTCGCGGGGCACACCAGACCATCGGCTTGATCTCCACGTAGTGGTGGAAGTCGAAGTAGCGGGTCTGCTGGAAGTTGCTCACGCCGATGGCGCGGAGCTTGCCGTCGCGGTAGGCCTCCTCCATGGCGCGCCAGGTGCCGAACACGTCGCCGTAAGCCTGGTGGATGAGCAGCAGGTCGATGTAGTCGGTCTTCAGTTTGCGCAGGCTCTCGTCGATGCTGCGGGCGGCGCGCTCCTCGCCGCTGTTGCTGATCCACACCTTGGTCGTGAGGAAGAGTTCCTCGCGCCGCAGACCGCTCTTGGTCCACGCCTCGCCCACGCCTTCCTCGTTCTGGTAGGCCTGCGCCGTGTCGATAAGGCGGTAGCCCACGCTCAGCGCGTCGCTGACGCAACGCTCCGCCTCCTGCGGCGGCACCTGGAACGCACCATAGCCCAGCAATGGCGTTTCCACTCCGTTTGATAGTTTAATGTACTGCATATTGCTCTATTTCTTTAGTGGTTTGTAAAATGCACAACCATTAGTTTTCAAGATGCAAAATTACAGCAAGAAACCCTAACTAGTGTCATACATAGTTCGGGGATAATTTCACATTTTGCGGTTTATGAAAACGCCGCAGGATAGGTGTCAAATTATACGGTTTAGAAAAACCTCGAATAGGGTAATGAAAGGATATATCGCTCCATAAACTCAAAGTCGGGTGTTCCATCGTCTTTTGCTGGCAGAATTATTTCCGACTGTTCCATCAGTTCTTTCGTCCATTTGTTGTTGAAGGCATATTTTACGCTTTCGTTCTTGATTACAGTGGCAATAAATAATGCGATTTGCGGTGTGAGGTGAAATTTTGGCATCAATACATTAACATCGTCCGTAGCCCAATAAGGTTCGTCTTGGAAGAATGCTTCGCCTATGGAACCGTTGTAACAGACCGAAATGGTACCAGCCTGACATAGTTGGTCGTCGTTGCCAATATGGTTGGTGATGCCATTGTTGAAAGCCGAAGCGCCCACATAGTTGATGCGTCCGTCGCGCTGGTCTGCTTTGGTTAGGCGACTGCCTTTTTTTATTGTAAATAAGCCTTCTTTACCCCCCATGCGAAAACTCTTCCAATGGTCGGTGTCAAGTGACAGTTCAGTACTATCGACAGAAGTAAAAAACGGTTTGTACTCCTCTGCCAAAGGTGTGCCGTACAACAGATGGTCTCTCGTGTTTTCAAAAAAGGTCTGTTCTTCTATTCCCTGCTTGAACAGGGCATATGCCAGCGTGCGCTTCATGAAATCGGCACGTGTGGGCATCGGCACCTCAATATGCTCTTGATAGCTTAGATGTTCTTCTGGTTTTATCCACTTAATCGTGTCGCTGCCTGTTTGTTTGCGAACAATGTCCACCCACTGTTTCTCAATAGATTCCCATCGATTACGAATATCGTGGCGTCCTTGGTTCTTGATAGTCTCCAAGCCGTCCTCTGCCATATAGCAGGTGAATATTTCATGCTTTTTTTGGGGTGTGCCGACAGTAAACATGAATATGCTTGTGGTAACCCCAGAAAAGATTTCTTTAGGCAATTTGATAATCTTTGTCAGCCTATGGGTTTGCATCCAACGACGTACACGCCTACGGGCTTTCTCCAGTTTGTTGTCGGGCAAAATGAAGGCGCACACAGTTCCAGCCGGCACATTGTAGAGTACATTTTCCACAATATCCAGACATCCGTATTTATTCTCGAATGGCGGGTTCATCAGAACCCTCGTAATGGGTTTATCGCGCATCCACCATCCAGCATCGGCCGAGCGGCTGTCCATGTGTTCAAGATTGGTCTTGCCATCCTTGTGAATCAGCATATTGGCACAAGCCAATGCATATATCTCTCGATCAAATTCAATACCATACAGTTGGGTTTGGGCTATCTCAAGAGCTTTCTTGGCTCGAACACCACCCGCCTCCTTAATCATATTACACATGGATTTCACAAGAAATGCGCCACTGCCACAGGCTGCATCAAGTATCGTATCCTGCTTTGAGGTATCGGTAATCTGATACATGAACGATGTGATATGGTCGGGTGTAAACACCTGTCCTGACTCAGACTTGGCTTTATAACGATTAAATTCGTTAAAGAAAATAGCCATTACGTCCTCACCGTTCCAGAAATCAGAGTTGATGCTGTCGGAAATTTTAGAGACATCTTCAATAAACTGGTTGATGGCATCCTGTTTGCACTGCGTGTTTAACTTGATTTCTGAAAAAACATCAATCAGTATTTGAAGCTTCTGGTTCTTTGCCAAGTCCCCTGTCAAAGAACTTTCCAGAGTTTCACGAATGGCAGTGGTGAACAGCCGGAACGACATGCCTTTTGCCAACACCGCACCATAACGCTTGGCAACCAATGCACAAGCGGTGAATATCATTCGATGGTAAAGGTTTTTTATGAGAAAATCGAAGTGAAGGGTATCGTTAATGCTATGCGTCAGCGAATAGATTAACATCTTGTTGATACGGTTGGTGGAAAACAACCCCAAGTAATGCTCTTTATCCATCAATTCTGATTCACCACCAAGCAACTCCCCGTCTTTATATACTTCCACCTCGTACCCATTGTAAAGCAATCCAACGACATTCTTATATAGGGTTTGAACAATGCGAATGTTCTTAAGTAATTCTTCTCGCTCCTTAATGCCCAACTTAATGTTACTGCCTTTCACTTCTAAGATAAGGGCAGGGAAGTGTGTCTCGTTTGGCAAATACCATCCGTCAGGACGATCCTTGACACCCCGAAAGCCCAATTGGTTGAACGATGTGAGCTGACCGACACCAGACTTGGCCGATTCGGTTTCCTCCAAGTGGAGTATTTCCCGAGCCATATCGCGAACCTGATCTTCCGTGTATATGATGTTGGACATGTTTACAAGTTTGTTTATATTTCTGAATTAACGAAAAAAAGTGATTTTTATTGCTGATATGAACAAATAATCTTTCTGTTATTTCCGGAAGCTGCTCGGGGTGGCGCCGAGGCGTTGTCGGCCTAGCCGACGGCATACCACTGGACGTAGCGGGAGAAGTGGCTGAGGGAGGAGAAGTGGAAGAGGTCGGCGACATCCTCGATGCTCAGGCTGCGGTCGCGCAGCTGGCGGCTGATGTCGAGGGCCGTGTAACGCGCAATCCAGTAGCTGGCGCTGTAGCCGCTCACCAGACGGGAAATCTCGCTGAGGTACTTGGGCGTGACGCAGAGGGGTACAAGCTTCAGTGGAGCACGTAGAGGGGAGTGCTCGCAGCTTTCAGCAGAGGGCGCAGACGCGCTGCTGCTCCTCGTCGAGGTGCATGACGCGTCTGCTCGCCGCGCATGCAGTCGCCGCCCCGCAGCGTGTACTCCCGCCCGTTGAACACAAAGCGGCAGCTGCCCTGCCATCATCCGCAACCTGCCTTGCGGCAAGGTGCCAACGGAAGTCTCAAAAGTGGTTGTGGATGCCCTGTTACCGTTCAAGCGCTGCGGTGCCGTAAAGACCATCACAACCGACAACGGACCGGAATTCGCCGACCGCGAATACATCACCAGGCATCTCGGAGCCCCGGTCTATTTCGCTGACCCGTACTCCTCGTGGCAGAATGGCTTCATCGAAAACACCAATATGCTCATCAGGCAATACATCCCACGTGACGACAATTTCTCAAAGCTGACAGATGAACAAGTCGCTGCCATCCAGTATAAAATCAACCGCAGACCAAGAAAAAGTTGGGCTTCCGTATCCCCATATCAAGTATTTTATCTATCTTTGCAAACATGAGTTGCGTTTTGGTCTGGAATCTAAGGGGATTGATTATGCTCCAGCGGACTTTTTCGTGGTGGTTGCGCTATTCCTCCTCTGGCTGCTTGTAGACGAATGTCAGGGGATAGTGTCTTCGGGCGATGCCAGCGATGATGCCCAGGGCTTCGCCTCTGATATTGCTGTATATGCTTGAGGGCTCGGCGAAATAGCTCGCCATTCCCTGCGAAGCCAGCACCTCCTTGGTGTAGCGGTACGCCTCGGGACTGAGCGACTCGACGACGAGGCTGTATTCGCGCAGAAGAGGATGTTCGGCGGTGTCCTTGAGCATCATGAGGCTCAGCTCCACGTCGTAGCTCCGGCCGTCGATGAGGCTGTCGACGAAAAGCAGCCGGTTGAAATATTTCATGAAGCCTTCGACGCTGTTGACAGCGGGGTCGATGATTTCGGCGTTCACGCAGTTGAAATAGGGGTTGATGACCGTGTCGATGGTGTCCCACTTCTTTTCAAAGGTGTTCCATTGCACGCCGCTGTCGCGTTCGGTGAGGTAGACATAGTAGTAGTCGCGTCCCTGAGGGTCGTTGAGGGTGAAAGATATTTCGGCGGTGTTGAACGGCATGAGGGTGTCGAGTTCGGCTAGGGGCGGCTGCATGTCGGGCAGAGCCGGCTGTCGGGTGCCGCCATATATGGAGCCATGCCCGGGGATGTCTACGTGCAGCGTCAACGTGTCGCCGGCAGTGGGGCGGTAGGCAAAGAGATGGTTCGCCCCGTCGCGCGATGTGGGACTGTAGATGGTGCCGTTAACGTCGAGTGTCACGGTGGCGTTAGTGACGGGCGCGAATGGCTGGTTGTCAAGGAAGAAGCGGCTATATGTGATGTTGGCGAAAAAGAGACTGTCGGTGCAGGGCAGTGCGTTGATGACGACATGACGGTCGGAGTCCTCGATGTCGAATTCGAGCACTTTTTCGCATGATGCGAAAAAAGTGACTATGGTCAGCAGGGCTATTGTTTTCTTGAACATTTTTTTTGTTTTTTTTTCCTAGACAGTCTAGAGAATCCAGACAGTCTAGACTGTCTGGTTCAGAATTTCAGGGTATAGGCCACGGAGGGGAGAATAGGGAAGATGGAGAGCTGCACGAGTGCGCCGTTGTATCCTTTGTAGCTGTATTCGTGGCTTTCGTAAATCATATATGGGTTTTTGCGGTTATAGAGGTTGTATACGCTGACGTTGATGGTGCGCGACAGGGGGCGGCGGCCCTGGCGAGCCTCGAATGTGCGGTGGAAGTTGGCACCGATGTCCATGCGGTGATAATCGGGCATACGGAAATTGTTGCGTTCGCCGGGAAGGGTTATGTATCCATTCCAGCCGTTGGGGTCGATGTCGGCATATTCGGTGGTGGTCTCTTGAGCTTGGGCGTATTCCTGGGTGCTCAATGTGGCGGCATTGCCGGTGCTGTAGACCCATGTGGCGCTGACATCGATGCGGTCGTTGAACTTGTAGCTCAGCACGATGCTGATGTCGTGACGGCGGTCGTACTTGGCGGGGAACGGCTTCTTGTCGTTCAGCTCCTGTCCCGGGCGGTCGAAGAGTCGCATGGACTTGCTCCAGGTGTATCCTATCCATCCGGTGAGGTTGCCGAAGTCGCGTTGCAGGAGCAACTCGACACCGTAGGCCCATCCTTCGCCCATGACCACCTTGTCTTCCCACCCCTCGCTATTGCCGAAGAATGAGGCTCCGTCCTTGTATTCCAGGATGTTGTCCATGTGCTTGTAGTATGCTTCCACCGAAAGGTCGGCGATGCCGCTAATCTCGTAGAACAGGCCGGCGGCAACTTGGTGGGCATACATCGGATCCACCTGTTTTGTGACGGGGACCCAGAGGTCGGTGGGCATGCTCACGCTTGTTGTGGAGAGCAGGTGCATGAACTGCGTCATGTAGGAGTAGCCGGCCTTCAGCGAGAATCCGTCGCTCAGCATGATGCGGCCTGACAGGCGAGGCTGCAGTGTGGGGTAGAATGTTCCTTCTACTGCGAAGCCGCTGAAATTCAGTCCGTAGTTTATCTTGATGGCGTCATTGATGCTCCAGTCGTCGCAGGCGTATGCCGAGAACTCGCCGGCCGACACCACGTCCTGGTTCACTGTCGTGTCGAGCAAGAATGCGTCGTTCATCAGCGTGCTGTTGTAGGCGTTGAGGTGGGCGTCCGACACCTGTGGCGAGAAACGGTGGAATGTCCCTATGCCGCCGAACTTGACGGCATGGGCGGGGTTGGGCGTGAGGTCGAAGTCGGAGCGTAATGTGAAGTCGTTGATCTTCGAGAGGTAGTCCATGGTGAACGACGACTCCTGGGCGTCCTGCTGCTCGGTGGCGAGCGCCTCGGTCTCGTATTTCACCTCCATGCGGTTGTTGTAGCGTGTGTAGGCTCCTGTGAGGTTCATGAACAGGCGGGGGCTGATTTCGTAGTTCCAGCGTGCCGATGCCACGATGTTGCCCCATTTGGTGTCGAAATTGAGGTATTGCTCCTGCACGTCGGTGGCGTTTGTGCGGATACGTGTGTATACGACATCCGAACCCATATAGTAGCTGGCGAAGAGGCGGCTGCGGTCGCTGAAACGGTGTGTGAGCTTGCCGTTGAGGTCGTAGAAGTAGTAGCCGGCGCGCAGCTTGTAGTCTCTGTTTTCGGCAAGTGCCTGCACCAAAGGCTGTAGGAGGAAGTCCGCGTAGGTGCGGCGTGCCGAGAAGCAGAATGTCGTACGCTCGGAAAGGATGGGACCCTCGACGTTCAGCTTGGCTGAAATGAACCCTATCGAGGCATTGCCGTGCAGCTTCTTGTCGTTGCCGTTGTTGGTGGTTACGTCGATGACACTCGACAGGCGGCCGCTGTAGTTCGCCGGGAAGCTGCCTTTGTAGAGCGTGACGTTTTTGATGGCGTCGGTGTTGAATGCCGAGAAGAAGCCACCCATGTGGGTGACGTTGTAGAGCGGCACGCCGTCGAGGAGGAAAAGGTTCTCGTCGGGGCCGCCGCCGCGCACATAGAAGCCACTGTTGCCTTCCGATCCGCTCTGCACACCGGGGAGCAGCTGCAGGGCTTTCACCAGGTCGGACTCTCCAAAGAGAACGGGGACGGCTTTGAGCTGTTCGATGGGTACCTGCATGGCGCTGATTTGCGACGATTGGGCGTTGTCGATACGCTGGCCGCGGATCACGACGGTCTTGAGCTCCATGCTTGAGTGCATGCTGTAGTTGCGGTGGGTATTCTTTGTGAGGCGGAAAGTGTCGAGGATGGTGCGGTAGCCCATATAGGTGACGCGCAGGTGGATGGTGTCGCTGCGCAGTGTCAGCGAGTAGCGCCCTTGGGCGTTGGTGAGGGCGCCTTTGCCGCTGCGTAGGTCCATCACGGCGGCACCTATCAGCGTCTCGCCGCTGGTGGAGTCTGTCACCGTGCCGCTGATGGTGAAGTTTTGGGCTTCGGCTGCTCCGCAGGTAGCGATAATAAGGATGAAAAGAACTGTGAAATATCTTTTTATGGGTTTGGCGAAAATATTCATTCTGTTGTATTGCAGTGTTTTGCGTTGTTGCTGTTGTGTGTAGTTGAATGCAAAGATACCAAAGATTTCTTTTTTTTGCTACCTTTGCAAATTCTTTCAAAACGGTTTTCTGACTATTATGAGGCACATTCCCTATATCTGTATATCAGTGGCGATGACATTGGTGGCGCTTTCGTCGTCAAGGGCTCAAGAGGCTGGCAGAGAGCGGCTGCAGGCCTATATGGACACCTATCCGCAGTCGCAGTTGCGCGATGTCTACAAATACTGTTTCCAGGACCGCTTCGGTCTCGAGCACCTGCTGAGCGACTCGATGTCGGCGGTACGCTATTTGGAGTACGAGCTGCAGAATGCCGACACGGCCGACTGGCATTACCCTCTGTTCCACTACCCGACGCTATACGGCAACTATGTGAGGGTGGACATCAACTATGTGCGTAAGGGCATCGTGCCGATGGGTGTCATGGTTTCGGCCATGTTACGCAGCACTGATGGCATCGAGCCCGTGGGCGAGGAGGATGTCGAGGCTTGGCGCAAAGAGTGGGGAAACCTGCGAGAGGTACTTCTTGACATCCGCCCCCTTCCGTGCAATTTCGTCGAAGACAGCGAGGTGATAGATGCCCTGCTGGCCTCGGGCAAGTATGCTGTCCATCATAGCGCACAGTTCAATAAGACCTATCATCAGCACTACCGTATTGTCCGCAGTGACGTGTTCGAGCATTTGCTGATGCCGTATATAGTGAATAGTGAATGGTGAATAGTGAATGGTGAATGGTGAATGGTGAATGGTGAATAGTGAATGGTGAATATTGAATAGTGAATAGTGAATGGTGAATAGTGAATGGTG
>JAFSKP010000102.1 GCA_017448905.1 Bacteroidales bacterium
CACGCGGGTGTTCTGCGGAGCGATGTACTGGCACACGCGGGCGTTGTCGGTGTATTCCACGTGTCCGAAATGGGTGAATTGAAGCACCACGTAAACGACTCCCGCTATCAAAAGCAGGATGATGACGGCGTTGTAAATGTACGAACGGAGTTTGGTCTTTTCCATAATGGCAGTCCTATAATTTGTTAATAATCAGTGGAATATTATAGGGCTACCCCTCGCCTTTACCAAGGCTCAAAACAGCTGCAAAAGTACGAAAATTTTTGTTTTGTGTGTTCCGGCGCAGGAGGCGACGCTTCCAAGCATCGTAAATAGCCGCCATCGTTCCATTGGAGACAATCTCCACCCATTATCCCCGTGACAAATCATTTGGCGAGTCATGCCGCCACTGATGTAGATGTTTTCGCTGGTGACGATGGCAACTTTGTTGTTGAAATCCATGTACTGATTCTTTTTAGAAAATCTTATGCATCCTATTCGGTATGCAAAACCCAAAGTGGCCAACTCCCCTGGAATAGAACTTATGTATTTGACGTTGTTCATTATGTTTTTTGTGGGCTATGATAGCTGACGGAATCACCCGGACATTCCTCCCAACATGGCCATAACTGCCATATTCATCACCTTTTTTATTGAACATAGAAAGCGGATATGGCCACTTTCCCCTCAGTCTCCAAAAAATACACTACGATTCGCCTCTTGGTTTTCTATTTCCACCTCATATTCGCCCCATTCGATTCGTTTCATATTGATAACATATTTCCCGATTTGATCTCCTTGCGGTCGAATGCCTTGTTCACATTGCCTGCGGAAATGGGCTTGCCCGCCTCACGAATGGTGTTTAAAACTTGTACTCTGATTATTTAATCAATTGAATAATAATACATTGAATTATTGTATGCAGTTAAATGCAAAAAAATCCAACTAATACTTCATTTCAACATTTTCTTAATCTGTTTTTCTGTAGCTTCGGGTAATAGGTGTTGCAGGTGTTTGAACATGCGTTGGTAGGATTCTTCCGGTGTGCGGGAGCAGCGACAAGCGTTCCTGCCTATCAACTGTTCGGGTGTGGTCAGCAGTGACAGTCCGAACCCGTATTCGCGGCCGTTTTTGTCGCGAGAATAGACGAAGTCTTCGGTTACAATGTAGCAGGCCATCTGTAGCTTGTTGACATAGTTGTCGAATTTGCCTCGCATTTTGGGGCCGGTCAGTCCGCATGCATCGCGCAGGTCGCGGGAAATCATGCTGCCATTCAAGCCAAGTGTGGCCAAGATGGCATCCTCAATGCTGCCTTCCTCAGGTTTTGGGGTTTGGTTACGCCGCCAGTTGCATAGGTCGGGCCACCAGTCGCGGCTGACGAAGCCTGCCTTGCCAGCGAAGAACTTGCCATAAACGCAGCCACTCTCCCGGATAACGTCGCCTTTCCACTGCCACAGTGGCCACTCCCAGCTGCCGTCGTCGAACTGCACAAAACGGCATTCCTCTGCCATCAGACTCTCGGCACAATAGCCTTGGATGCCACTCTCCAGCAAAGGAAGGAACCCCACCTGTTGGATGAAGTCAATCAGCTCTGGGCAGGAGTGTATCTCGCATCTGACATCGTGTGCGTTGTTAATGTTCCGATTAGCCATGAAATAGTCTGTGAAACTGCTCATGTTCAAAGAGTTATTTGATAATTGTGTCAAATATCATATCCTTGGGGCGAGTTCTGACACATCCAATTGTATGGTGCGAGGCACCCACTCTGAATAAACTTGTGCTGCTATTTTTCCGTCATTGCGGCTTATGGTGTGCAGGTACTTGAAAAGCGTACTATCCGTTTCGTCGGGCAGCCGTTGCAGTTGGCACAGCAGAGTGTCGCCAAGAAAGGTCTCTTTTAGCCAATGAATGGTGAGACAGCGGATGGCGTAAGCGTCCATAAAATCCTCGTTGGCCGACTGCATGGCAATACTTACGTAAGCGCGGTTGTTGACGTGTTTGTTGAAATCGAGATCCATCGTGTTGACGCTGTGTTCTATCTGATGTACAGGTGTGCCGTTGGCAGGGAATCGCATCTTTTTGTGTGAGAGGGATGTCATTTCTGGTAGGACGGATATTTGCGAAGCCAAGGAGGTGTTGGGGGTGAGACGGTGTGCTTCCGTGTCCAACAGGGTCCAGCAGGCATAGCCATGAGCCACCTCCGTGCCGTTGGCCTTGTGTATGCGAAAATCCGTATATAGTCGCAAGGAACTCATTTCACTGTTCCAAACTGTCACGTCAATGTCGTCTGACCATAGCGCGGTCTGCGGCTCAAACCATGCGTTAAACTCAGTGACAACCCATAAAAGGTTTTGCTTGACCACATCGAAGGCAGCCAGATTCAGACAGGCCATGTGTCGTGCCCAGCAGTCTTGGAAATAGAGCAGTACAGCATTCGGGGTCATGCGGTAGCGCGTGTCCATATCCGCTGCCGTGATAGAATAACGATGTGTGTATTTAGTTAAATCTTTCATTTATTCCTTTTTATATTGTTTGTTCGTTTGGTTCGGTCCTTCAATGCGTTTGTCAAACGTGGGGATCATCTGTAGTATCTTCTCCTCATTTCCCATTTTCATAGCCACATCGTGAGAAGGACAATTGGGATTTGCTTTGCCTGCTTGAGCATGGCTTTCTCTTTTCTTGTCAGCGGGACGATGCGCTGGCGTCTCGTATGTGTCGGCACTCCCGTCTTTTCCATGCGCAGCAGCGGCGTTACGATGTTGGTGTCTAAAAGTAATATTGGGGCAATGTCGCTTACCAGCTGATTGTCTTTTCCAATAAACACGAAGATCACGAGGTATTGCCGTCATTTATTTGTCAATCTCCACCAACTTGTACTTTTTCGTTCCCAAGCCGATTTTCTCAGCCCAGTCGATGGTGTGGGTGCCGTGCTGCTTGTCGATACGGCTGAGCAGGTCGGTGGGGTCGTTGGTGGCGGTCACCTTCTGCTGGTTGATGATATCGACGCAGGCTTGGTCGAGGGCTACGGGGTCGGTGGAGGCAAGTATGCCGTAGTCTTCCAGTTTCACCGGTTCGGGATGGTCCACGCAGTCGCAGTCGATGCTCATGTTGTTCATCACGCTGATGTAGATGATGCCCTCCTTCTTCTGGAAGTAGTCGGTCACGGCTTGCGCGGCCGCGGCCATGCTCTCGAGGAAGCCGTCTTGGTCGCCAATGTACTCGGGGGTCCAAAGTTTCTCCATGTCGAGAACTTCCATTTTGCCGGCGGAGTGGATGTAGGCCTTGCCGTTCTGGCTGGCGCAGCCGATGCTGAGGTTCTTGAGCGCGCCGCCGTAGCCGCCCATGGGATGGCCTTTGAAGTGGTTGAGCGCGATCATGAAGTCGTAGTTGGCCATGTGGCTGCCCACGATGTCGTACTTGATGTGCGAATCGTCTTTCACGGGAATGTGCATTTCGCCCTCCTCGTCCATGATATCAACCTTGAACAGCGGTTTGAAGCCGTGTTGTTCGATGATCTTCCAGTGGTTGGCCGAGGTGTTGCGCTCGTCTTTCGCATCTTCGGGGGCGTTGCCGTAGGCAGTGTTGCACTCCACGATGGTGCCATCGACCAGCATCACGAGGTCTTTGATGAGCTCGGGTTTCAGATAGTTGGGGTTGCTGCCCTCGCCGGTGGAGATCTTCACGGCTACGCGGCCCTTGGCTTCCACGCCCAACGCTTTGTAGATCTTCACCAACGCCTCAGGACTGATGTCGCGGGTCAAATAGACGGTTGCGTTCTCTTCGGAAGGCTGGGGTTGGTTGTTCTTGTTTTTCTGTCCGCAGGAGGTCAGCAGCAAGGCGACGATGATGATAAAGGGAATTTTTTTCATTTTGATAGATTTTTATTTACAAATATGAATTTTCTTCTGCAAAAATATATAAATTTCGAATATATACGTACAAATGAAATTGCTCGGTAGAGACGCGCCACGGTACGTCTCTACTATTTTTTCAGCAGCTCCACAATCCGCTCCATCTGGTTCGGGATGCGGATCTGTTGCGGACATTTCTTGAGACATGCTTCGCAGTCGATGCACTGGGAGGCCCATTTTCCGGTGTCGGGCAGTGCTTTCAGGAAACTGTCGGCGAACTGCTGTTTGCGGGTCGCGTAGTCCGCCGCCTGCTTGTCGGGCAGCGGCAGTATCTGCTGTTCCACGGCCTCGTTGTAGCGGGCGAAGTTGCCCGGGATATCGACCCCGAAGGGACAGGGCATGCAGTAGCTGCAGGCGGTGCACGGGATTACAGGGAAGCCCGACATCACGTCGGCGATTTCCTCCAACAGGCGGTTCTCGGCGTCCGTGCAGGGGTCGAGTGGCGAGAAGGTTCGCACGTTGGCTTCCAAATGTTCCATTTGGTTCATGCCGCTCAGCGTGGTGAGGATGTTCGGGTGTGTGCCTACCCAGCGGAGCGCCCATGAGGCCGGCGTGTCGTCGGGACGCAGGGCTGTGAGCCGTTGCTTCAGGTTGTCGCGCAGCTTGGCGAGCGAGCCGCCCCGGAGCGGCTCCATCACCACGACCTGCACGCCCGTCTTCTCCAGCTTTTCGTAGAGATATTCGGCGTCGGCATCCTGCTTCCAGCCGCTTTTCACCAACGAGGCGTGCCGCCAGTCGAGGTAGTTCATCTGGATCTGCGCGAAGTCCCAATGGTACTCGCCCTGATGGTTCAGCAGCCAGTCGAAGACGCTGACATCGCCGTGGTACGAGAACCCGAGATGGCGGATCCGTCCCGCCTCGCGCTCCTGCAGCAGGAAGTCGAGCAGTCCGTTGTCGAGGAACCGCCCGCGCAAAGCCTCCATGCCGCCGCTGCCCACGCTGTGCAGCAGGTAGTAGTCGATGTGATCGACCTGAAGTTCGCGGAACGACTTCTCGTACATCCTTTTCGACTCATCGAGTTTCCATGTCCGCTCGCTCTGGTTCGACATCTTGGTGGCCACGTAGTATTTCTCCCGCGGGTGACGGCTCAGGGCGCGGCCCGTCTGCGTCTCGTTGCGGCCTCCTTTGTACATTGGAGCTGTGTCGAAGTAGTTCACTCCGTGCGCGATGGCGTAGTCCACCAGTTGGTTCACTTCTTCCTGACTCTCCGGCAGTCGCATCATACCGAACCCGAGCAGGGAGATTTTCTCGCCCGACCCGTGTTGCACCCGGTAGGTCATCGGATTCGGTTCGCCGTTGTCGCTATGCAAGTGAGGTGTGTCCGCCCCAGCCGCCAGGATGTTCAGTGGCTTCATCGCCATCATGGCGAGTGCCGCGCCCGCACCCAGTCCCAACTTCTGCAGAAACTCCCTGCGGTTCATGTTAGTATTTTCGTTCATAATGTCCGTTTTTGTTGATTTGTTGGTCAATTTTTCTCGAATACACTTAGAAAAATGAAATTGCTCTGTAGAGACGCGCCATGGTACGTCTCTACCCCTCCATCTCCGGGTGCGGAACCGACAGCGGCAGGCAGGTAATCAGCCAGTTCAGCCCCGTCCCAGCTCTGCGAGGTGCGGATAAGTTCAGTTTTTTGTGTGCTCATTTCACTCTAAGATTTCGGTTGGCAAAAATAATACAAAAAGAGCTTACCGCAAATACACCCCCGTAACAGACCCCTTATCCTCCGCCATCGCCCTGGGCGTTCCCTCAAAGATGATGTCTCCGCCCATCGCGCCGCCGCCGGGACCGAGTTCGATGAGCCAGTCGCAGGACTTCAGCATCTCGATGTTGTGCTCGATGAGGAAAATGGTGTTGCCCGCCTCTACCATCGTGTCGAAGAGGTTGAGAATACGGCGGATGTCGCCCGCGTGGAGACCGTCGGAGGGTTCGTCCATAATAAACAATTGAGAATTGAGAGTTGAGAATTGAGAATTATTGTTGCTCTTTTTGAGTGATGCGTTCAGGTAGGAGGCCAACTTGATGCGCTGCAGCTCGCCGCCGGAGAGGGTGGAGAGCGACTGGTTCAGATGCAGGTACCCCAAACCGACCTTGCGCAACGGTTCCAGCTTCTCGGCAATCACACTTCCGGCAAACAACTCCGCGGCTTTGTTGGTGGTGAGGTCCATCACCTCAGCGATGTTGAGGCCATTCACCTTGTAGGAGAGCACTTCCGGCGAATAGCGCAATCCGCCGCAGGCTTCGCAGGTGGTCTCGATGGCATCCATGAAGGCCATGTCGTTGACGATGACGCCCTTGCCCTGGCAGACGGGACAGCCGCCCTTGCCGTTGAAGGAGAAGAGGTCGGCTTTGGTCTTGTTGGTCTTGGCGAAAAGCTTGCGGATGTCGTCGGCCACGTCCAAATAGGTGGCCGGAGTGCTGCGCAGACTGATGCCGATGCTCTTCTGGCTGATATAGACGATGTCTTCGGGATGCGGATAGGCATTCCGGAAACATTCCATCAGCGAACTCTTGCCCGAGCCCGCCACGCCCGCAATGCCGCACATCACGCCCAACGGCAGCTTGACGGAAACATTCTTCAGGTTGTGCAGGTTGGCGTTCTCCAACAGGAAGAAATCCTTGGGCGTGCGCACCTGCTCCTTGATAGCACTCGTCGCGCTCAGCATTGTGCCCGTAAGTGTCTGACTGTGCAGCAGTTCCTCGTAGGTGCCCTCGAAGACGATCTCCCCGCCCTTCATGCCTGCACCGGGACCCATATCGATGATGTGGTCGGCGATTTTGATGATCTCCTTGTGGTGTTCCACAAGGATGACGGTGTTGCCGTGGCTCTTGAGCTTTTGCACCGACTTCTGCATCAGCAGGATGTCGTGGTTGTGGAGACCCACGCTGGGCTCGTCGAGGATGTACATCACGTCGGATAGGGGAGAGTTGATGTATTTGGCGATCTTGCAACGCTGGGCTTCGCCGCCGGAGAGCGTGCCGATGGCGCGGTCGAGGGTAAGGTAGCCGAGTCCGATCTCCTCCAACGCTGACAGCCGCTCGATGGTCGCCCGCTTGATGTCCTCCGCCAGCGGATTGTCGATGGTCTCCATCCATTGGCGGCAGTCGCTGATGCTCA
>JAFSKP010000103.1 GCA_017448905.1 Bacteroidales bacterium
GTGAATGGTGAATAGTGAATGGTGAATGGTTAATAGTGAATGGTGAATGGTGAATGGTTAATAGTGAATGGTGAATGGTGAATAGTGAATGGTGATTTGACAATAAAACAAAATGTATAACAATTAGATATTTACCTATGAAAAAGTGTTTTTTATTTCTTGCAGCCATCGTGACAGGGATGTCGTTGTCAGCACAGGAGGAGCATGCAGTGCGTGTGCCGTCAGGTTATCAAGGTTTTCTTGAACAGGGACCAGGCTTCAGGGTGTTCGACGACATGAAGTCGTCGGTGAGTTTCTCGACGACCCATGGCTTCTATTTCAATTCCAACACCTATATCGGCATCGGGTGTGCCCTCGAAGGCGGCAATGGCTTCTTTGCCATGCCTTTCTATACGGCGCTGAAGTATAATTTCACGTACAGAACCAAGGTGACCCCTACGGTACAGCTTCGGCTGGGTTCGTATCTTGCCAATACGACAGGAGCATACGGAGACCTCGCCGTTGGTCTGCGATTCGGGTCGGCGCGCGACTTTGCCATCAACATCATGCTGGCTGGCAGTTTCCTCTCTAACTATGAGGAGGACGAGGAGGGCATCTGGAATTCGGAAACCAAAAGATACGACCAGGTGACGAAGGAAGTGCAGCCTACAACCATTAGCCTGCGGATAGGAATTGAATGGTAGGGTTTGGGGTTTAAGGTTTAGGGTTTAAGGAGATTTTTGCTTTGCAAAGTTAAAAAAACAAGTTGTGACAATAATCGTAGTTGTTTTACTGATAGTAAGCGAGGGAAATTCTTTAAACTGTAAACTATAAACAGTAAACTATATTCAGTATCATTTTTCAAAAAAATAATAATCAGAGACAAAAGTTCAGATGAACAGGAGAGTAGTCATTACGGGTACAGGCATCTGGTCATGCCTTGGTTGCTGTCTCGCCGAGGTGCGCGACTCGCTGTATGAGGGTCGTTCGGGCATCGGAGTTGAGCCGGAACGCATAGGCTACGGCTACCAATCGTCGCTGACGGGTATTGTCAAGAGGCCAGTGCTGAAAGGAGTCCTCGACCGACGTCTGCGTGTCGGGCTTTCGGAGGAGGCCGAGTACGCCTATATGGCCACGCGCGAGGCTCTCGCCACAGCGGGCATCGACGAAGGGTACCTGCTCGACAACGAAGTGGGCATTCTCTTTGGCAACGACTCGTCGGCCAAGGCTGTGGTCGAGTCGGCCAACCTGATGGCAGAGAAGCGCGACTCGCAGCTTCTGGGTTCGGGGTGGATATTCCAGTCGATGAACTCGACGGTGAACATGAACCTGAGCACCATCTTCCATCTGCGAGGCATCAACTTCACCGTCAGTGCGGCATGTGCCAGCGGCTCGCATGCCATCGGACTGGGATATATGTTCATAAAGCAAGGGCTGCAGGACATGGTGATTTGCGGCGGTGCCCAGGAGACCAACTACTACAGCATGGCATCGTTCGATGCCCTGGGAGCTTTCTCGAAGCGTATGGACGACCCCGCGAGGGCTTCCCGTCCTTTCGACCGCGACCGCGACGGATTGATTCCGTCGGGAGGTGCGGCGGCACTGGTGCTCGAGGATTATGACCATGCCATCGCCCGCGGCGCCACCATCCTTGCCGAAGTGGGAGGCTACGGCTTCTCGTCGAATGGCAGCGGCATCTCGCAGGCCAGTGCCGACGGCTCGGTGATAGCCATGCAGCGCGCCATGGACGACGCCGGGGTGAAGGTGTCGGACATCGACTATGTCAATGCCCACGCCACCTCGACCCATCAGGGCGACATGAACGAGGCAATGGCCTTGGGACGACTCTTCGGCACCTCACAAACCCCTATATCGTCAACGAAGTCGATGACGGGTCATGAATGCTGGATGGCCGGAGCAAGCGAGATAGTCTATTGTCTGCTGATGATGCAGGGTGGTTTCATCGCCCCGAACATCAATTTTGAGAATCCCGACGAGTATTCGGCAAAACTGAATATCATAAGCAAAACCATAAAAAAAGAGTTGAACACAGTCCTCTCCAACTCGTTTGGCTTCGGAGGTACAAACAGCACGCTGGTTATTAAGAAAATAATTCAATGACACGATGAACCTTTCAGCACCCCTTGAAAAAGCATATCTCCGCGACGGCCTGACGGCACGCGATGCCCAGCGTAAGGCCGAATGGATAGCCTTTGGCCCTGCAGTGTTCCAGGCATCTCGTATCATGGTGAAATGGGGTATCCTCGAGATGCTGCGCAACAGCGACAACGGCTTGACGATGAGCGAGATTGTCGAACGCACAGGCAAAACCCCTTACGCCATCAAGGTCTTGATGGAGGCATCCCTGTGCATCGGCACCGTCATGCTGGCGGAAGACCGCGAGCATTTCCTGCTGACCAAGACTGGTTGGTGCCTCCTGACCGACAGGCTGACCCAGGTCAACATGGCATTTAACCATGATGTCAACTACGAGGGCTGGTTCCGCCTGGAGGAATCGCTGGAGCAGGGACGCCCGGTAGGCTTGGAGCATTTCGGCGACTGGCCGACGGTGTATGAGGGTCTGTCGTGTCTCCCTCCCGAGGTGCAGGACAGCTGGTTCGGATTCGACCATTTCTATTCGGACAGTTCGTTCGATGCGGCCCTTGCCGTGGTTTTCGGACGCAAGCCGCGCACGCTGCTCGATGTCGGCGGCAATACGGGCCGTTGGGCATTACGCTGTGTCGATTACGACGACGACGTCCGGGTGACCATCATGGACCTCCCCCAGCAGATAGGCATGATGCGCGAGTACGTTGCCGGCAAGAATGGCGCCGACCGTATCGATGGCTACGGCATCAACCTGCTGAATCCTTTGGCACCGTTCCCGACGGAGAGGCATTACGACGTTATATGGATGAGCCAATTCCTTGACTGTTTCGGCGAGGATGAGATTGAAAGCATACTGCGTCGAGCTGCTGCCATCATGGATGACGGTAGCCGGCTGTGTATCATGGAGACATTCTGGGATCGTCAGAACTTCGAGTTGGCGTCGTTCTGCCTGACAATGACGAGCCTTTACTTCGCCGCCATAGCCAACGGCAACAGCAAGATGTACCATTCGGAAGACATGGAGAGGATAGTGCGCAAGGCAGGCCTTGAGGTGGAAGCCATACATGATGACCTTGGCTATGGCCACAGCATCATGGTTTGCAGAAAAAAAGAAAAATGAATAATCCAGACAATCTAGAAAATCTAGACAGTCTAGACAATCTAGAAAACAAACAAATACAATAATATATGACAAGAAAAGAAATAGAAGAAACCGTAAAAGACTTCCTTGTTGAAGACCTGGAGCTTAACGAAGAGAAAATCAAGCCCGAAGCGCTACTCAAGGAAGACATTGGTGTCGACAGCCTTGATTTTGTCGACATCGTTGTCATCGTAGAGAAGAAGTTCGGTTTCAAGATCAAGGCTGAAGAGATGCAGAATGTGAAAACGTTTTCACAGTTCTGTGACTATATAGAGCAACGTCTGAAGTGAGCCCAAACGAGAGGAAGTGAATGGATAGAGAGTGGTCGGGCCGCACAGACGGTGGCACAAGAATGCAGCGATGGCTGATATCGCTACTACGCTGGGTAGATGTCCGCGTGGTCTATTTCTTCATGACCTTCGCTATTCCTTTCTATATGGTATTCAATAGGAAGGGCTACTGTTCCATGCGTGACTTCTTCGTCCGCCGTGGCGACAGGGGGTGGCGCGTAGTGTGGCATGTGTTCCGCAACCATCACACTTTCGGGAAGGTTGTCGTCGACCGATTTGCAGTCTATGCGGGACGCACTTTCCGATTCGAAAGCGACGGGAGAGATGAGATAGATGCCCGCTTCTTGCAGCCTGGCGGATTCTTGATGCTCAGCTCGCACACGGGCAATTATGAGTTGGCCGGTTGCACGTTCACATCCACTGAGAAACGGGTCCATGCGCTCACCTTTGCCGGTGAGACAGAGGCTATCATGGAGAACCGTGTCCGCACGCTCGGAAGTCACTGCACCGACCTGATACCCGTCAAAAACGACATGTCGCACATCTTTATGATGAATGCAGCCATAGACGAGGGGGATGTTGTCAGCATACCTGCCGACCGTCTGCTTGGGTCGAGCAAGTCATTGCCATGCCGTTTCATGGGTTATGATGTCTCGTTGCCGGCGGGGCCGTTCGTTTTCGCGGCCCAGAAAGACGTGCCGGTCTTTGCTGTCTTTGTGATGAAGGAGAAGGCCACCACCTACCGTGTCATCGTGCGTCGTGTCGACGACGAGGAGAGTCATGCCGAGACGAGAATACGCAGCCGTGCGGAGATGCTGGCCGGACGATTTGCATCAATACTTGACGATATTGTGGAAAGGTATCCATATCAGTGGTTTAACTATTTTGACTTTTGGAAACAATGAGACCGGAGGAGTATGACATATTGTCGCTGATACCACAGCGTCGTCCTTTTGTGCTGGTGGATAGGCTTGTGCGATGCGATGCGAGGGATGCCGTCACCAGTTTCGTCGTGTCCCAGGAGTGCCTCCTGTGCGATGACGGGGTGCTGCAGCCTCATGGCATCATTGAGAATATGGCACAGTCGTGCGCCGCCCGCATCGGATACCTCTCATTACAGAAAAGCGGTTCGGTAGGGATAGGGGTAATTGGTTCAGTGTCCGACTTCACGTTCAGTCGTCTTCCCAATGTTGGGGAGCGGGTCGAGACAGTGATAACCATCGACGAGGAGGTGTTCAATTTCACGCTGGTGTCGGCACGTGTTACCGGCGAGGATGGCGAGCTGATGGCCTCGGCCCGGATGAAGATAGCGCTGATATAGAGGGTGAATAGTGAATTGTGAATTGTGAATTGTGAATAGTGAATTGTGAATTGTGAATAGTGAATGGTGAATAGTGAATTGTGAATTGTGAATAGTGAATTGTGAATTGTGAATTGTGAATTGTGAATTGTGAATAGTGAGAAGATTAATGAAAACAGATACATGAATTTAGAAGCAATAAAAGACATAGAGGTGCGTTTCAGCGAGGTGGACTCGATGAACATCGTGTGGCATGGCAGTTATATGCTCTATTTCGAGGATGCTCGCGAGGCCTTTGGACGCAAGTATGGCATCGACTATATGACCATCTTCTCGCAGGGCTACTATGCCCCTCTTGTCGACATACGTTTCAGCTACAAGCGCCCCATAGTCTATGGCATGAGACCACGGATAAAGATAACATACCGTCCTTGCGATGCTGCCAAGATATTGTTCGACTATGAGATACACGACATCAACGACGGCACTTTGCTCGCCACTGGCAATTCGGTGCAGGTTTTCATGGACAGGGACTACCAACTTGTGTGGACAAACCCTCCTTTCTATGAGGAATGGAAAAAGAAATGGTTGTAAAGATAACAGACAACATATTATCCCCTCTGGGAACAACGACTGATGCCAACTACGAGGCGGTGAAGTCGGGTCGCACGGCTCTGGCTCTCCATACCTCGGACAGTCCGGCTGTGATGCCCTACTATGCGTCGCTCATTCCCGACGAGATGCTCGCTCTGGATGGCGACTACACCAGGTTTGAGCGCATGTGTATCCTGTCGGTGACCGAAGCACTGCGAGGCTGCACTGTTGACCCGTCATCAGACAGGCTTCTTTTCATCATCTCCACGACCAAAGGCAACGTCCGCCTCCTCTCCGGCGAGAGGGGAGAGGGTCGGGTGCTGCTCGGCGACGCAGCCCGGGCAGTGGCAACTCATTTTGGAAACAAGGTGGATCCTGTGGTGGTATCCAATGCATGTATATCAGGTCTTTGTGCCCAGATAGAAGCAATGCGTCTGATTGAGGCTGGAGCGTATGACTATGTCGTCGTGGTGGGTGCGGACGAGCAGCCGCCGTTCATTGTCAGCGGTTTCCAGTCGCTGAAGGCTTTGAGCGCCGAGCGTTGCCGCCCGTTCGATGCCGACAGGAAGGGACTTAACCTTGGCGAGGCTGCTGCCACTGTCGTCTATGGGCGAGAGGGGTATCCGGCCGGAGGCAAGTGGACCATACGTTGTGGCGCTGTCCGCAACGATGCAAACCATATCTCCGGACCTTCACGCACAGGCGAGGGCTCGTTCCAGGCGCTGCGTCGTGTGCTTGGCACTGTCAAGCCCGACGAGGTGGGTTTCATCAACGCCCACGGGACGGCTACGCTCTACAACGACGAGATGGAGAGCATCGCCATCGAGCGTGCCGGGTTGCAGGATGTGCCAGTCGGCAGCCTTAAGGGAACCTATGGCCATACGATGGGTGCCGCCGGAATACTGGAGACCCTCGTCTCGATGCGGGCTATCGAAGATGGCACACTGCTCGCCACTGCTGGTTTCCAAAGGCTCGGTGTGAGCAGACCTCTGCATGTGCTTGCAGAGAATGGTGTCACCGACAGACGTACCTTTATCAAGCTTATTTCGGGCTTCGGCGGATGCAATGCCGCCGCAGCCTTCACGATGATGAATACAGATTAACGGATTAACGCGAAGTCTATGCATTGGGTCAGGATAAAAACAGACAGCGTCACGGTAGATGGACGACGGCTTGCAATCGAAGCCTGTGAGCCGTCGCAGCTGCTGAATATGGTCTATAAAAGCCACATCGACAGCTATCCGAAGTTCTACAAGATGGATCCGCTTTGCAGGCTCGGTTTCGTGGCTTCGGAGTTGCTGCTGGATGCTGAGGGATGCAGGAATCGCGTCTGGGGCGAGCAACGAGGCGTGGTGCTGTTCAACACGAGCAGCTCGCTGGCCGACGATCGCAACTACCAGAAAACCATCGACGGGGCTGAACCGTTTCCAAGCCCGTCGTTGTTTGTCTATACACTGCCCAATGTGGTCACTGGCGAGATATGTATCCGCAACCACTACTATGGCGAGAGCAATTTTATGGTCCTGCCGCAGCCCGACATGGGGCGGATGGCGCAGATCATCAGTGCTACTTTCAGCGACCCGTCGACGTTGTCGCTGCTTACCGGATGGGTGGAATGTAGCAGCGAGGATGTTTTCGAGGCTCTCGTTTTCATCGTCGAACGAAATGAGGCAGAGGATGTAGGCCACTTGACCCACACAATAACAGAATTGACAAAACGTAAATAATTAAAGTAAAAAAATCGTGCCAATAATTATGGTTGTTTTGATGATAATTAGCGAGAGATTTTTTTAA
>JAFSKP010000104.1 GCA_017448905.1 Bacteroidales bacterium
AGTTTCGACCAACCCCTCTTCTACCTCAAATTCGCCCACGGGTCCCTCAAATACCAACTTGCCGTACAACGCTTCGACCACTTCCTCTTCGAGTACGACTACTACGGCCGTGCCGTCTACGAACATCGCATACTCCTCTCTCACGACGAACTGCTACGCCTCTACGCCGCCCTCGCCGATAATGCAAAACCTGAGAACAAGTACTATAGCTACGACTTCTTCCGCGACAACTGTGCCACTCGCGTCGACGACATGATCGACGCCGCTCTCGACTCCAACCGCCATATCCGCTCACCTCGCACCGTTGGCCGGACCACATACCGCGACCTCCTCTACCGCTACAACCCCTCCATGCCTTGGTGGCAGCTGGGCACCGACATCCTGCTCGGCGCACGCTGCGACCGCCCCATCTCCGCCAAACAGCTTCGCTTCATCCCCACAGAGATGATGTCCCAATACGACACCCTCCGCCTCTCCGACGGCTCTCCTCTCGCCGCCCCCATGCATCAGGTCCTCCCCAACCACCGTGCACCTCTTCCCTACGGCATCTCCCCCACCCTCGTCATGTGGCTCCTCTTCGTCGCCGTCGCCGCCCTCTCGCTCGTGGCTCAAAGGAAAGGCTGGAAACTCTATTGGCTCGACCTCCCCATCTTCTTCATCCTCTCCTTTATCTCCCTCCTGCTCCTCTTCCTGTGGTTCGGCAGCGACCATTGGTGCACCAAGTGGAACCTCAACCTCCTCTGGGCCAACCCCCTCTTCCTCTGGCCTCTCTTCAGGCTCCGCAAGCCCCGCAAGGCCGACTGCCTACCGTTGATCTTCATTCTTCTGTTCACTCTCGCAGCCTGGCCCTTCGGTCTCCAGAAGCTGAATGCGGCTGTTTTGCCGATAATCCTTATTATTATAGCACGGTTAAGTGTTAGACTGAGTAGGGTTTGTCACTCAAGCAACAACTAAACAAATAAACAGTTCAACAAATCAACATAGTTAGATGATAAAGCATTTCATTCCATTTTTCTTCTTGTTCGTGGCTTGCACCTGCCTGGCGCAGCAGTCCGAGCAGGTTCCGGAACCCACAAAGTACAAGGGCTTCCATCAGGTGACATTCTTCGACTCGACGCACGTAGTCATGGAAGAGTCTGGCCTCAGCCACGTCTACCAGCACCGCCGCATCCTCATGCTCGACTACAAGGGATGCTCCAGCAACAACGTCGTCAAGATGGACTACGACCCACTGTCGGCATACGTCGAAATACGCAAAGTGCTCGTCCACCGCTATTATGCCGGAAAGACAGATACGCTTGTGGATCTTGACAACAAAACGTCAAATGCAAAACGTCAAACTGTCTACGACTATGTGGCTCCCGCTCGCCTCATCTATTGGGGGGCGTCGCAGAAAATGGTCGAGGTGGGCCATCTCGACCCCCGCGACGAGCTGGAGGTGTGGACCTATAGGAAAGGATTCACCTATGCACTACTTTCCGCAAACGGCGAAAAGGCCACTGGCATTTCCGCTCATCTTTACCAGGACGACAGCCGGTATATTCCGCCAATGCGCGGCCATTTCTACGACATCGTCCCCTTCTGGAGCGACCAGCCTATCGTCGATAAGGTCTACAGCGTCGACGTGCTGACATCAAAAAACCTGCGTTTCAGCTTCTATAACGACATGAGCGGCGTCACTATGGACTCGACAAAGAGCGGCGACCGAACCCTCTACACCTTCCGCCGCCACGACATCATGCCCCTCAAGCATGAGCCGGCAGCCCTCGCCGACAACGACATGCAGTGCAAGCTCCTGCTCAGCACCGCCCCCAACTGGGAGTCGAAGTCGATGTGGTTCTATGGCGTCAACGAGGACTATGGCAGCTTCCGCAGCACCCCCGAGGTCACAGCCAAAGTACGCGAGCTGCTCAAGCCCGCCAAGAGCGAGCAGGACAGCATCAGCATCCTCACCCACTGGGTGGCCGACAACATCCGCTACTGCGGCATCTCGATGGGCGAAGGCGAAGGCTACACGCTCCACAACGCCCAGATGAACTTCACCGACCGCTGCGGCGTATGCAAGGACAAGGCCGGCATGCTCGTCGCCATGCTGCGTGCCGCCGGATTCAAGAGCTATGCCGCCATGACAATGGCTCACGAACGTATCGACCGCATCCCTGCCGACCAGTTCAACCACAGCGTCTGCGTCGTCCAGCACCGCAACGGGCAATATGAGCTGCTCGACCCGACATGGGTCCCCGCTGTCCGAGAGCTGTGGAGCAGCGCCGAACAGCAGCAGGGCTACCTGATGGGACTCCCCAACGGCGCCGACCTCATGGAGACCCCCGTCTCGCCGGCCGAGAAGCACTATGTACGCATCAGCGCCAATACAAAAATCAAAAGCGACGGCACGCTGGAAGGCTCAATAACTGTCACTGCCGAAGGTCAGAGCGACGCGGCGGTGCGTGGCGTCTTCAAGGCTCGCCAGAGCGAGTGGAGCGGCAATATGGAGCGTGAGCTGCTAAAGATTGCCCCCAATGCCAAAATCAAGAGCATCAAGCACACTGACGAGGATCGCTATCTCGACCAGCCGGTCAGCATCACCTATCATTTCTCGATACCTGACTATGCCATCATCGACGGCAACAGCCTGGTGTTCATTCCACTCTCCGCCCGCAACTTCTACCGCCGCGCCATGGGGCATCTCTCGTTCGACACAACGCTTACCGAACGCACGCAGCCTTTCGCCGACCGCTGCTCGCGTCTCGTCGACATTAAGGAGACCGTCACACTTCCGGCGTCCTACTCCACAATGGATTACATGGCCACGATACCAGGCGTCGTGTCGCCCGCCGTCAACTATGGCTGTGGCTTCCAACTTGAAGGCGACAAACTCGTCTTTGGAGAGACAGCGATGTTCAACAAGCGCGTCTACGATGCAGCCGACTGGCCTCCTTTCCGCCAGGCTGTGGCAAACCAGAAGAAGGTGGCATCAACCCCGGTGGTGCTTTATAAATAACCAGAGGCTCTAGACAATCTAGACAGTCCAGACAATATAGAAGCTCTAGATAATCTAGACAATCTAGACAGTCTAGAAGATCTGGATAATCTAGAAAAAAAACAATCACAGTCATGAAAAAAACATTCAAGCATTCGAGCATTCAAGCAATCAAGCATTCACTCAAGATACTTCTCTCAATCGCGATAATCTCAACTCTCGGCTCTCTGCTCTCAACCGCCTACTGTCAGGATGCCGAATACCAGCTTTTGCGTCGATCCTACACCGTCAACGGCGACGGTACGGTGGACATCAACTTTCGTAAGGAAATCAAGCTTCTCCGCAACCGCGCCATCACAGCCTATGCCGACAAGGGCGAGACGTTCATCCTCTACAATCCCGCCATCGACCAGCTGACCATCAACGAGAGCTATACCATCCGTCCCGACGGCAGCCGCGTGCAGACCCCAGCCAATGCCTTCGTCGACCAGCTGCCGAGCCAGTGCCAGGACTGCGGCCGATACAATGGCATCCGCGAGCGTGCTGTCATCCACACTGCATTGGAATACAACTGTATCGTAGTCCTTGACTATACCATCCACCGTAAAACTCCCCTGCTCGACGAGCGCATCATCCTCAGCGAGGACTGCCCCATCAAAAAATATGAGGTCATCTACAGCGTCCGTGCCAATGGAAAGTGCGGTTTCGAAACCAGCAACCTCCCCAAGTCGCACAAATACGTCAAGAACCAGGACAAGGACTGGCACCTGGTCCTCACCGACATCCCGCAGAGCTACAACGGCCGTTATCTGCCTTCGCCTTACAGGCTTTATCCAAACGTCCATCTCTCCTTCGGCGAGGACAACACGGAAGAAAACACCGAGGCGCTGCCTGAAGCCGACTATCTCATTGCCGAGCTGTTCGACAACGACAACCTTGCCTATCTGACCAACATCAGAGACTATGTGGTCGACAATATCAAGACCAACGACATACCCCCTGCCCTTCTGGCTTACCGCACCTCGACAGCCAGGGAAACCTTCCTCTCCGATTGCGGTACCCCTGCCGACAAGAAAATACTCCTTGCCGCCATGCTACGCCAGGCTGGATTCCATGTCGTCGGCGACAGGGGCCATCTGCTTGTCACGGTGAAGGACGGCAATATGGATGTCGTCTATCGTGTGTCGGCGGCGTCAAAAACCGAGCTTCGCCCGGACGGCGCTGCCATCGACGAGCAACGCACCATCGAGGTCGACGACTCGTTCCCCTGGATGGGAAAACCCCTCGGCGGCGGCTTTTCGAGCATGGACCTCCCTGTCGTCGACGGCAGCATAAGCATCAACCCCGCGCTCCTCACGAGCGACCGCAAGGCCCCTCTCATGGTTCGCAACTGCAACGAGAAATACCATTATTCCATAGCCTTGCCCCGGACACCCAAACACCGTCTTGCCACCCCTGTAAATATCAGCTACACCAAGAAAGGTGTCGGCTCCATAACCATCCGAATCTCGCAGGACCGTCCCGGCGGCGCCGTCAAGGTGGTTCGCGAACTCATCATCGATGTTCAAGATGGCATCGTAACCCCAAAACAGTACAAGGATTTCCGCCAGATGATGCAGGACTGGAACCAGTACCGCACCATAACAATCAGATGAACATTGTTTGATTGCTTGATTGTTTGAATGCTTGAATGCGTGAGTGCTACGCGATAAAAACTCAA
>JAFSKP010000015.1 GCA_017448905.1 Bacteroidales bacterium
GAAATTCCTTCCCAGATCAAGGCGACGCAAGTTACGCATCTCGAAGACTTTGGGTGGTATCTGCCTCAGTCGCTTGAAGCGGAGCTGAAGGGTGTACACAGAATCCACATTGCGTACCTCCTTCATCGACTTGTATACCCTATCACGCTGCGCCATGACGGTCATGCCGACAAAGCAAATAGCAATGAATATCAATATCTTTCTGAACATTATCTTTAAGTATCGTTAAAAAAAGTCGCAACAATAACTATGGTTATTTTGATAATGAGCGGCGAAGGGAAAAAGGAGAGTTGCGATAAACATAAAACATTGAACGTCAAACAATAATTTTATCTATAAACTTTAAACTTTTCCAAACACTCTTCTTTGTCCCTGCCAATTTGTGCAACGAGCTCGTCACAGCTGCCGAAGCGGCGTATGTCCCTCAGTCGCGACAGGAAGTCGACAGCTAGCACGCGACCATAGAGGTCGCCGTCAAAACCCACCAGGTTCACCTCCAGCGTCGGAATCTCCTGCCCGAAGGTGGGCTGCCCCCCGAGATTGCCGACCGCAGCGAAACTGTCGCCCCCGACAAGGGCACGCAAAGCGTAAACTCCCTCAGCTGGCAACACCTTGCCGGCACCGGCCACATCCACGTTGGCTGTAGGGAATCCCAAAGCGGTTCCCACATGTCGCCCATGGACAACCTCGCCGCATAGCCGATATGGAATACCCAGCATCCTGTTGGCTTTCTCTATATTGCCATCAGCCAACGCTTTGCGTATCTTGGTCGAGCTGACGTCGACACCGTCTACCAGCACAGGCTCGTCATGGATTATCTCGAAGCCCGTCGTCGCACCCAGTGCCGGCAACATTCCGAAGTCATCATTTGCACGGCTCCCGAACTTGTTGTCGTAGCCGAGAAGCAACAGCTTCATATTCAACTTCTCAACCAACACCTGCGAGGCAAACTCGCACGCAGACAACCGTGCCGTTTCGGAATCAAAGTCCATAGTGACAACCTTTTCCACGCCATTCGACTCCAAGAGTTCCATTCTCTCCTCGAAGGTGGTCAGCAACGACACTCCCTCGCCAGCCTTCAGAACACTGCGCGGATGGTTGCGGAACGTCACCACTACCGGCTTCAGACCTCGCTCCACAGCTCTCGCCGCAAGATGCCGCACCATGTGCCTGTGCCCTACGTGAACCCCGTCGAACATACCGACAGTTATGGCAGTGTCATAGCTTATTTTTTTGATATCGTTTATGTTGCAGATTTCCATCATCAAGAAAAAGATTTACAAAAATACAAAAAGTTTTGCATTATCAAAAATTGTCGTATCTTTGCATTCGCATTTCGAAAAACATTTTCAATTTAACCATTTAAAAATCAAAATTATGCCTGCAAGAATCAGATTGCAACGCCATGGTAAAAAGAACCAACCCTTTTACCACATTGTCGTAGCGGATGGTCGTGCACCACGTGACGGTAGATTTATCGAGAAGCTGGGCACTTACAATCCGATGACCAATCCTGCTGAAATCGTCCTCAACGAGGAGAAAGCCTGCCAGTGGCTCAAATTCGGAGCCCAACCCTCCGACACTGTCCGCCGCATCCTCTCCTACAAGGGTGTCCTTCTCCGCCGCCACCTCCAGATCGGCGTCGAGAAAGGTGCCATCAGCCAGGAACAGGCCGATGTGAAGTTCAACGAGTGGAAACAGGCCAAGGACGCCAAGATAGCCAACGCCAAGAGCGAACTTGCCAACAACGCCCGTAACGAAGCCAAGGCTCGCCTCGAGGCCGAGAAGAAAGCCAACGAGACCAAGGCCGCCGCTGTCGACGCCAAGCGTCGCGCCGCCGCCGAAGCCGAGGCCGCTGCCAAAGCCGAAGCCGAGGCTCCCGCCGAAGGTGAAGCTCCCGCCGCCGAAGAAAACGCCGAGGCTTAATGGCTTGGCAGTTTAGTAGGTTAATAGAAAAGGACATGCAGCAATGTGTGTCCTTTTTCTAATCATCATTCACTTTTCACCATTCACTCTTCACTCTTCACCATTCACCATTCACTCTTCACCATGACCACCAACGACTGCTTCCGCCTTGGCAAGATCACCAAGCCCTTTGGCTTTAAAGGCCAAGTCCTCTTCTTCCTCGATGTCGACTGCCCGGACGACTATGCCACGCTCGACTCCGTCTTCGTCGAAGTGAAAGGTACGCTAGTCCCCTATTTCATCGAGAGTATCGCCATCAACGGCAACAAAGCCACCGTCACCTTCGAGGAACTCACCCCCCAAGAAGCCACCGCCCTCGTTGGCTGCGACCTCTATCTCCCCCTCGACCTGCTCCCGAAACTCGACGGCAACCGGTTCTATTACCATGAAGTCATCGGCTGGCAGGTCATTGATTCTGAAAAAGGGAATATAGGAACCATCGCCTCGGTCATCGACTATCCAGCCCAGGCTCTGTTCCAAATCATGCAAAATGACAAAGAAATACTCATTCCTGTTATCGACCAAGTCATCGACAAGGTGGACCGCGAAGAAAAAAAGATGTATATCACCGCTCCCAATGGCCTGATAGACCTATACTTATAAGCGCAATATAATATTGCGCTTTTTTTTAACATTTTTGTACGAAAAATAGTGTACTTTTGCAACTCAATGTAACCTTCCGCATCACGCGGATGAACGACTACATATTAATGCTTACACCCATGGCCAAAACTGAACAATCAAAAGAAAAGAAATTCTACGATTCCGAAGAACTACAGGAATTCAAGGAAATAATCCTCAAAAAGATAGAAGAAGCCAAACGTAACCTTGACCTTCTGAACGAGGCCGTCGCCAACGAAGGCAACGACGTTAACGACACCTCCCCCACTTTCAAGCAGCTCGACGAGGGTCGCTCCGTCCTCTCGAAAGAGGAGAACTCCAAGCTCGCCGCACGCCAGCAGAAATTCATCAAGGACCTCGAAGCCGCCCTAATCCGCATCGAGAACAAGACCTACGGCATCTGCCGCGTCACCGGCAAGCTCATCCCCAAAGAGCGTCTCCGCATCGTTCCCCACGCCACCATGACCGTGGAAGCCAAGGAGATGCAAGCAAAAAACCGCCGATAGAAGTCATTCCATTCTGGGAATAGCCTCCAGCAGACACCTCGTATACTCCTCTTTCGGATGCCGGTACACCTCGTCGGTGTCGCCGGATTCCACTATTCGCCCTGATTTCATCACCATGATGCGGTCGGCCACGTAATGCACTACCGAAAGGTCGTGCGAAATGAACAAATACGTATAACCGAACCTTTCTTTCAGCTCACCAAGCAGGTTGAGCACCTGTGCCTGCACCGACACGTCGAGTGCCGACACCGACTCGTCACAGACCACTAATTCCGGATTGAGTATCAGTGCTCTGGCAATACATATTCGCTGTCGCTGCCCACCCGAAAACTCATGTGGGTAACGAGAGAACCATTCCTTCTTCAGCCCAACGCGTTCCATCAGGTCCAACACCTTGCAACGAGCCTCCTCTCGGCTTCGCATAACACCATGTGCCAGTAGCGGCTCCATGATGGCATCACCCAACGTAATACGCGGATTCAACGACGAATAGGGATCCTGAAACACAATCTGCATCTTGGTGCGCATCTCCCGCATCTCCCTTTGCGACATCTGGTCTATCCTCTTACCTTCGAACACTATCTGTTCTGAGCGCGACTCCAGCAGTCTCAACAATGCCCGACCCAGTGTAGTTTTGCCGCATCCCGACTCGCCGACAATACCCAAAGTCTCACCCCTGAAGACATCGAAACTGATGCCGTCGACAGCTTTGAGTTTCTGCAACGGACGTCCAATAAAGCTCTTTTTCAGCACATACTCGACGCTGAGGCTTCGGACCGACAGCAGCGGCTTGCCGATTCCATCTTCCGTTTTCCGTTCTTCATCCTCCCCTCTCCGTCCCCCGTCATCCGCCCCCAGTTTTCCGCTCATATAGTCCTCAACCGTAGGAAGTCTCCGCGGCCTGCCCTCCAAGGGCGGACGACAGGCCAGAAGTCCCTGTGTGTAAGGGTGCTTCGGACTATTCAGAATGTCGCTCGTCGCACCTCTCTCCACCACCTTCCCCTGATACATCACCAGAATGTCATCGGCTATCTGTGCTATCACTCCCAGGTCGTGGGATATAAATATAATGCTGATTCCGTGTTTCTTCTGCAGCACTCTGAGCAACTCAAGTATTGTCTTCTGTACCGTGACGTCGAGTGCAGTCGTGGGTTCGTCGGCGATGATGATGTCGGGGTGATTGATAAGTGCCATTGCAATCATCACCCTCTGCTTCTGTCCGCCGCTGAGCTCGTGCGGATAGCTGTCGAAAATCTTCTCCGGTCGCGGCAGCAGCACCTCCCTGAACAGTTCAATAACCTGGTCTTTCGGAGAATTCTGATTATTCTGATTATTCGGAGTACTCTGATGTGCCCTCATCATCTCCATCACCTGCTCGCCGCACCGCTGCACAGGATTCAGGCTCGTCATCGGTTCTTGGAAAATCATGCTGATACGCTTGCCCCGCACCTCGCGGAAGCCCTCCTCGTCGAGTGCCAACAAATCGGTGTCACCAAGTTTGGCGGCACCGGTGACTGTAGCCGTCCTCGGCAGCAGCCCCATCAACGCCAGCGAACTTACACTCTTACCCGAGCCGCTCTCTCCCACGATACCCAGCGCCTTCCCCTTCTCCAGCCTATAACTGACATTCTCCACCACCGGCCGCCCGCCAAAGGCGACCGAAAGATTCTTTACCTCAAGTATGGTATTTATATCCATGTTAATTCTTCCCGAAAAATTCTGAATGTGAGCCTAGACGCACCAGCTCAATGATGTCGCGCTTTTCGTCGATCCATATCTGCAGGAAGTCGCCTTCGAAATGACATTCCAGACATCCTTTGTAGTTGCCGGTGAGCAGGTGTGGCTGGTATTCATTGGGGATGGGTTGTTCATTACTCAATAGTTTGAGAATCTTATTGAGTTCTGCAAGCTTCTGGGGTTGATGTTTGAACCTCTTTAAATCCTTCCGGTATTGAGTGGTAGGCTGTAAGTTCTTCATTCCTTCTCGTCAAGAATATCATTCATCATCTCATCGACGTCGGTATATGCTTTATTACGGTTTCTACCTGACATCGCCTCTCCGATGGAAGCCTTGGTTACGTCGTTGGGTTCGTGGTAAACAATGTCAAGTAAGACACTCTCTACATAGTTGTTCAGAGTCCTGTTTTGACGTCGTGCGTTGCGCCTCAAACCGTCTAATAAATCCGTTTTCAAACGGAAAGATATTGGTTTTCTTTCGATTACACCATCCATTATTGTATCGTGTTTAAATACTTTCAAATACAAAAGTAATACAGATATCTGGATTGGCAAAATATTTTTTTTTCAGGATAGATTATTATGTGTATCTTTGCAGTCAAATTCACTCAAAAAAAATCAATATTAAAACATACTGTAACTATGACAAAATCAGAGCAATTCATGGAGATGGAAGCCAAATACGGCGCCCATAACTATCATCCGCTGCCCGTCGTTCTCGCCAAGGGCGAAGGTGCTTTTGTCTGGGACTGTGAAGGCAAGAAATACTTCGACTTCCTCTCAGCCTATAGCGCCGTCAACCAGGGTCACTGCCACCCGAAGATTGTCAAGGCCATGTGCGACCAGGCTCATATGCTGACCCTCAGCAGCCGCGCCTTCTACAACGACTGCCTCGGCGAGTGGGAGAAGTACGTCACCGAGTATTTCGGCTACGACAAGGTCCTGCCCATGAACACCGGTGCCGAAGCCGACGAGACAGGCCTCAAGCTGGCCCGCCGCTGGGGTGTGGTCAAGAAAGGCATCCCCAACGACAAGGTGAAGATTGTCTGCTGCGAAGGCAACTTCCACGGCCGCACCATCACCATCATCACCATGAGCAACGACCCCGAGAGCTATGCCAACTACGGCCCCATGACCCCCGGATTCCTCCGCATCCCCTACAACGATGCCGACGCTCTCGAGAAATGCCTCGCCGAACACGGCAGCGAGGTTGCCGGATTCCTCCTCGAGCCCATCCAGGGCGAGGCTGGCGTCTACGTCCCCGACGACGGCTACCTCAAGAAATGCTACGACATCTGCAAGAAATACAACGTCCTCTTCATGGCCGACGAGGTGCAAAGCGGCATCGCCCGCACGGGTAAGATGCTCGCCTGCGACCACGAAGGCGTGCGTCCCGACATCCTCATCCTCGGCAAGGCCCTCGGCGGCGGCGTCATGCCCGTCAGCGCCGTGCTGGCCGACGACGACATCATGCTCAACATCAAACCCGGCGAGCACGGCTCCACCTTCGGCGGCAACCCCATCGCTGCCAAGGTCTCCATCGCTGCCCTCCAGGTCATCAAGGAAGAGCACCTCATGGAGAACGCCGAACGCCTCGGCAAGATCTTCCGCGAGGAGATGACCAACTTCAAGAGCCCGATGATCGAGAAGGTGCGCGGCAAAGGCCTCCTCAACGCCATCATCATCAAGCCCCACAACGGCAAGGAGGCTTGGGATGTCTGCCTCAAGATGCGCGACATGGGCGTCCTCGCCAAACCCACCCACCAGCACATCATCCGCTTCGCCCCCCCGCTCTGCATCACCGAAGAGCAGCTCCGCGAAGCCATGGACATCATCAAGAAGGCTATCGCCTCCTTCGAATAATCCTGATGGTTCTTTCTTAACCATATCGTGCTTGTTGTTTTCATGGGTCGCCGCTCGCGCGGCGACCTTTTTTTTAAAAAACCTTCTTCCCATGAAAAAAATAGCCCTTTCCGTCGCCCTCGTCTTTACTGTCCTTTCAGCCTTTGCACAGGTCGACATGCCCGCCAAAGACAAAGAGCTGGCAACCGCCGACACCGACACCCCCACCCGCGACTACACCGACGAACAACGCGACGAGACCGACCCCATCATCCTGAACCGCCTCGAACAGTGGCAGGACCTCAAATTCGGCTTCATGGTTCACTGGGGCATCTACACCCAATGGGCTACCGTCGAGTCGTGGAGCATCTGCAGCGAGCCATGGATCACCAACCGCGGCACCGCCTACGACGAATACAAACACAAATACCAGGCCCTCAACACCTCCTTCAACCCCAAGCACTTCAACCCCTCACGCTGGGCTCGCGCAGCAGCAGCGGCGGGCATGAAGTATTTCGTCTTCACCACCAAACACCACGACGGCTTCTGCCTCTTCGAGACCTACGAGACCTCCTATTCGACGACACATAGCAGCTGCCCCTTCTTCAAAAACAAATACAGCGACATCACCCGCTCCCTCACCGACGCCTTCCGTCAGCAGGGAATGTGGATTGGCTATTATTTCTCCAAACCCGACTGGCACTGCCCCGACTACTGGGCTCCGGAATGGGCCACTCCCGACCGCAACGTCAACTACTCCATAGCCGACAACCCACAACGCTGGAAACGCTACTGCGACTTCACCTACAACCAGATCCGCGAACTCACCCACAACTACGGCGACCTCGACATCCTCTGGCTCGACGGAGGTTGGATACGTCCCGAATGGAGCGTCAACGACGAAAGCCGCCCATGGCTCGGATGCAGCGGACAAATCCAGGACATCAACATGCCCCGCATCGCCCGCATGGCCCGCGAGAACAACCCCGACCTCCTCATCGTCGACCGCAGCGTCGGCGGCAAGTACGAGAACTACCGCACTCCCGAAAAACAAATCCCCGACGAGCCTCTGCCCTACCCCTGGGAGACCTGCATGACCATGGGCGACAGCTGGTCGTATGTCCACAACGACAACTACAAGTCAACCAACGAACTGATACACATGCTCTGCGACATCGTCGCCAAAGGCGGCAACCTGCTCCTCAACGTGGGTCCCGATGCCAACGGCGAGATACCAGAGCCTTGCCTGCTACGCATGCAGGAAATCGGAGAATGGCTCAAAGCCAACGGTGAAGCCATCTACGGCACCCGCCCCCTCAAGCCCTACGCGCAGAACAATATCCGCTACACGCAAAGCAAAGACGGCCAGCATCGCTACATCATCTACCTGCTCGACGACGGCGTGGCACCTCCCAACCGCATCGAGGTCGACGGCCTCGTCTATCGCATCAAGAAAAAGACCAAACACGCCGTCATCGCCGAGATGTTCTAATAGAAAAAGCAGGACTTCCAGTCCTGCTTTTCTTTTGGTAGCGGGGGTAGGGATCGAACCTACGACCTTTGGGTTATGAGCCCAACGAGCTACCACTGCTCCACCCCGCACTGTCTTTGAGTTTGCAAAAATACAACCATTTTTTAAACTGGCAAAATATTTTTATCAGAAAAAAAATATCCTTTCATCCAATCAATTGTTAATAAACCGAATAAGAGGATATTTTTTTTAGCGCCGCAGTCTATTTCTTGCCGTAATTATCAAGTCCTTCGTTAAGGAAAGCGACAAATTTGGCCACATCACGCGAGTACTTGTAGTTCTCACGTGTCAGCACATTGCCGTCGCTGTCGACAATGACGTAGTAGGGCTGCGCGTTCATATTGAAAGCCGTTTTCTGATAGTTGAGGTTCTTGCGGCCAAGGGTCTTCAGCACGCGCCCCTTGTCGTCGGTGACCCATTCTTCCTCCGGAAGCTTGATAGTGTTGGCATCGGCATAGAGCGAACAGATGATGAATTTGTCGTTGAGCAGATGCTTCACCTGCGGGTCAGTCCAGACGTAATGCTCCATCTCGCGACAGTTGGCGCATGTGATGCCCGTGAAATCAATAAAGACTGGCTTGCCCTGCTGGCGGGCGTATGCCTTGGCCTCGTCAAGGTCGAAGAAGCCTTCGAAACCCAGCGGCAGTTCGAGCTTGTCGGCATATTTCCTGTCCATTGGCAGGCTTCCGGCTGCGTCGTAGGCCGCAGTAGCACTCTTCTGCTGATTCTGGATTACAATTTTTTCGATGTTGAACTCCTGCGTTTCCATGGGCGGTATGAAGCCCGACAGCGGTTTGAGGGGCGCACCCCACAGACCCGGGATCATGTACACAACAAACGCCAGGTCGAGGATTGCCAGGAAGAGGCGCAACACGCCTATCTCCTTGACGTCATCATCACCCTTGAATTTCATCTTGCCAAGCAGATAGAAGCCCAGCATGGCAAAAATAACAATCCAGAGCGATAGGTAGAGCGACCGTGGAAGTATACCCCATCCGCAGTAAAGGTCGGCCATCTGGAGGAATTTGAGCCCAAAAGCAAGCTCGAGGAAAGCGAACGACACCTTGACGGTGTTGAGCCAGGAACCCGACTTCATGTTTTTCAGAAACTGGGGGAACATGGCCAACAGTGTGAACGGCAGCGCGAAGCCAATGCCAAAGCCAAGCATGGTGACAAGCGACACCCACCGGTTGGCGGCCTCCATGGTCTCGGTATGGGTGAGCCCCACAAGAGCAGCCCCGATGATCGGGCCGGTGCAGCTGAACGACACCAGCACGGTAGTCAGTGCTATAAAGAACGGTGCCAGGAATCCGCCCTTGTCGGCCTGCTCGTCGCTGGCATTGACCAGTTTCTCCGGCATCTTGATCTCGAAAAGACCGAAGAAACTCAGTGCGAAGATGAAGAAGATGATGAAGAATAGCAGGTTGGGAATCCAATGGGTGCCCATATTGTACAGTGCCTCCGGACCGAATATCAACGCCAGTATTGCGCCGAGAATGGCGAAAAGGAACACTATCGACAGCCCAAAAAACCAGGCCTGGCGGCGGTTTTTGCGCTTGTTGTCGCTGCCATGCATGAAGAAGTTGACCGTCATCGGAATCATGGGGAACACGCAGGGTGTGAACATTGTCAGGATGCCACCACCTATGGCCAGTAGAAAGACCACCAGCAGGTTGCGCTCGCCTCCCTTCTCCTGGACGGGTTCCGCCGGAGTCTCAGGTGTCGCCACAATATCCACAGCGGCTGTGTCTTCCACATCAATTCCCGATTTCGCTGTTTCCTCAGTGGCTGCCTCTGCCGTCTCCTCGGCAACAGGCCCCGAAGCTGCCGGCACCTTGAAGGTGAACGGCACATCGTCGGGAGCTATGCAGCTGCCGTCATTGCAGAGCTGATAATACATCGAGCCGGTGACGGTGAAAGGCTGGTCGGTGGCGCGTTTGATCTTCTGGCGGAAGGTGACGTTGCCGCTGAAGGAACGCACCACGCATTTGAAGATGTCGTCCATCTCCTCGTGTGCCTTAGGTTCCACCACACCGCCAACACGCTTGTAGCTCTTGTCCTCGTTGAAGGTGAACTCCGACGGTATAGGGCCGTTGGGGTCCGACTTCTGCGAATAGATGTGCCACCCATTTTCGAGCTTCAGCACGAACTGCAGCTCCACCTCGTCGTTCTGGAGTTCTTTGACCTTGAAATTCCAGTGCGCAGGGTCGATTTGTGCCTGAAGGGGAATCAAGGCAGCCCAGAAAAGGGCAACGAAGAAAAATCTAATGATATTTTTCATATATTTCAAATTGTTACGGTTCTGATGCAACGGTAAAAGAGAATGCAAAAATACATTTTTTTTACGAAAAAACTTCTTTTTTTCAATAATTATGTATTTTTGCATGGCAGGAGAACAAGTTCCACTTGACATTATCCTCTAATTAATAAACGACAAAAGAAAAAGTTAACCATGAAAAAAGCCTTATCTGTCTTTGCGGCAGGGGCAGTGATTGCCCTCCTCTGTCTCGCCTCATGCTCAAAGAAATGCACATGCAAGACCCCCGCCGGCATTTTCGAAGGCGACATCGAAGAGGTCGACAAACGGGTACATGAGTACGACAACGGCGCACCCACTGTCAACAACTGCTCCGACGTCACCCTCATGGGCTGGAAATGCGAGACTAAATGAGATACGCCATACCCGTCCTTGCCGTCTGCATGCTGCTCGCCGTGGGCTGCAAGAAGAGATGCACCTGCAAGACTTTCGTCAACGGCGCCGTGGCGGTCTACCATGACGCCATCCCCCTCGACAAGTCGACCCACGACAAATGTTCCGACATGGACAGCATCGTCAGCCTCGACCCAAAGGAGGGCAGAGAGTGTGTGAATTATTGAATCTATTGATTCTCAAAAAAAAAAAAA
>JAFSKP010000105.1 GCA_017448905.1 Bacteroidales bacterium
CTCGGCGGCTTGCACTATATTCTTCTTTGCGGTCTCGAGCCGCTGCTTTATGCTGTTGGCGATGTTGAGGAGGCGTGCCTTGTTGAGGGCAACGAGTGCCGTCGCCACGGGAGCGATGAGCGCGGGCTGCTGGCGGAGGAGCTGGACGAGCGAGAGAGCCTTGCCGCCCATCTCGGCGCCGCTTTCAGTAAGTCGCACAAAGACGGGGTAGAGCTCGTTGCCCAGCGCCTCGGCGGTGTCGTGGAAAGCGTCCTTGGCCTTGTCGAGACGCGCCTGAAGTGTGCTGTTCTTGGTGGCGAACTCCTCCTCGATGCTGCTGCCGGTCTGCATCTGCTGGTTGGCAATGGCCTGTGCTTCGTTCACCTTGTCGATGCTGCCTTGGAGGGTGGTGAGCATGGTGGTGACGCCCTGGCCGGAAAGTTGAAGGTCTTTGAACAACGGCGCCAGCTGTGCCATGCTGCCCTCTTGGTTCAGCCCCTCGAGCACGGCCTTGATTGAGGCGTCCATGTCGGTCTCCATGAGGTTGCGGAACTCGTTAAGCCCCATGCGTGCAATCTGTGCAAACTCGGCAGGCTTCTGCATCATCTTGGCCATGAAATTCTGGAACGCGGTGGCCGACTTCTCGACGCTCACGCCGCTCTGGTCGAGGGCGGAGGCGTAGCCCAGCACCTGCTGCGCCGACAGTCCGGCTTGGCTGGCCATGCCGCCCAGGCGTGCCAGGAAGTCAACCATGTGAGGCTCGGCGGCGCTACTGGCGGCTCCCAGCGAGTTGACGGCGGAGCCGATGCGCAGCATCTTCTCTCCAAGGTCGTCGCCCACGTCGGAGAGCTGTGAGGTGCTGCGGCTGTAGACCTCGGCCATCTTGCCGATAATGGTGGTGGCGTCGTCGCCCAGGTCTTCACCCAGTGCCACCTTTATCTTGTCGGCGGCTTGGGTGAACGATGCCACGCCGTCAACGCCCGTAATGCCCAGCTTGCCTGCCTCGCTGGCTAGCTTGTTGAGTTCCTCGCGTGGGGTACGCGTGTCCATCTGCTTGAAGGCCTCGTTGAGCTTCAGCACCTCGTCGTGCGTCATCCCGGTGGTTTTCATCACGTCGGCGTAGGTGTCGTCCATGCGCGCTGCTTCCTCGCCAAACTGTTGAACGGTACTGCTGAAGTTGCGTATCATCTGGAAGGCACTTCGCATACCGATGAGAATGGACGAATAGTTGGCTGCTTTTTGCGACGCAGACTCCCAGCTTTTTCCGAGGTTGTTGACATTTTGCGACTGCTCTGCAAGAATGGCTCTGATTTTTGCGATACCGGCAGAGGCTTTGATGTATTCCTCTGATCCTATGGTCGCTTTTTTCTGCTCGTTCTCAAGCCTTTTCAACTCCCCTCGAAGGCTGGACAGAGTGTTTTTCACCAGTTTGTCGTTTATATAGATTGAAACATTTCTGGATAAACTGTTTGCCATATCAAAATTTATTTGTAATTTTGCACAAAAATAAAGACAGTTATGGAAACAATCAGGGACAGGGATGGTAACGAAATATTAACCATTGACAAGGAGTTGATGTTTGCTGTGTTCGATTGTGTTGACCTCTCGAACGCGGATTTCAACGGGAAATGTCTCCGTTATACCCAATTTTTTAACTGCAATGTGAAAGATGCCGATTTCCGTGGTGCGGACTTGTTGGGCGCCACTATTGTCTGGACGGATTTCAGGGAGGCCATAACAGATAAAAAGACACTGTTTCCTACCGTCGTAACGAAACACCAGGTACACGCCCTGTCGTGATTTTTTTTTACAGGATAACAACAAATGCCACTCTTTCACGGGGTGGCATTTATTGTTTGTCGAAACTCAAAATCAATTGATGAGTTTAACGCTATATCGTTCCATAAACATTTGTCCGGCCCATTCGGGAGCGTTATTGCGGTTTTATTGCACGTTTTCCTTTTTTTTGCATCTCGCCCCGGTTGAGGGAGTCAATGATATCCTTCTCACGGTCGGAGAGTTGGATAATAAAGGCCGCTGCCTGTTCTGCCGCTGCCCGTTCTGCCGCTGCCCGTTCGTCCGCTGCCTGTTCTGCCGCTGCCCGTTCTGCCGCTGCCCGTTCTGCCGCCGCCCGTTCTGCCGCTGCGTTGTCTGACAGGAGGAAGCCTGCGCCGAAAAGACTCTTGTTTTTTGGCATGTTGTCGGTGCGGCGGATAAAACAGCACTGGTCGGCGCCCACCTTGAAGTCTACGCCGCGTGCGCTAATCTTGCCCATGGTGGCGGATGTGATGACGTTGTCGGGATAGAGGGTCTTCTGAATTTTGGGCGTATGGGTCAATTTGCAGGATAAAAACAAGTCTTATCTCTCAATGGGTCAAATTGCAGGATGGTCGATTCGGGAATAGTTTGTATTTTTGCACCGCAGTTTGAAGCATAGTGGAGCTCTGCTGGGGAGCAACTCCATGAGGAATAGAACTGCAAACTCAAGATTGAAAGGCTTCTGGCATCATCGGACAATTGAGAATGACGGAGAAGGAACCGCCCGTTCCTTTTCAAGGTGCCGTTATCTCGCCTCACCATACGAGCGAGCTCGTCTGGATTCGTCTCATTGGGAAAATAAAAACTCGCCATTCAAAAAAATATTGTAATTTTGCAGTCGGAAAAATTTGAGATTATTCCGACCAAAAATAATGGCATAAAATGATGGAAAATACAGTAATAAAAAGAGTTAGAGAAAGATTGTCTCACGCAAAATTTGGCGAGGTGTTCTTTGTGTCCTCGTTCCCTAAATACGATGTGGAGTATGTAACGAAACTGCTGGCACAGTTCGAGAGGGAGGGTTTGATTGCACGCATCGCCAAAGGGGTGTATGTAAAGGCCAAGAAAACGAGGTTCGGGGTGCTGTATCCATCAATCTATGAGTTGGTAGCTGAAATTGCGAAGCGCGACCGTGCGAAGGTAATCCCAACCGGGGCCACGGCAGAGAACAGGCTGGGCTTTTCGACACAGGTACCAATGAATACCTGTTTCTTGACCACTGGCTCGAGCCGAAAAATGGTGCTGGGAGGCAGGACGGTGACGCTGAAGCACGGCGCTCCGAAGAACTTTGCCTACAAAGGGCAGCTGATGCCGGAACTGGTGCAGGCACTGAGGAGCATCGGTGAGAAAAACATCACGGAGGATGATGAACGCAGGGTGCGTTTGCTGCTGGCAGAGGCACCCGAAACTGAAACGATTGGGCAGGACCTGCTGTTGGCGCCTGTGTGGATGAGGGAACTGATAGAAAAAGCAAAGAGGTCGACGTATGAGCAAGTGGATTGATTTTTCGAAAGACGACCGCCTGGCGATGATTCAGGGTGTGGTTGCTGCAAAAGGTATTGACGAGGCTGCCGCCGAGAAGGACTGGTGGGTGACAGCTGTGCTGTATGCGGTTTTTCACACGAGCGTGGGTGAGTATCTGCTGTTCAAAGGCGGTACTA
>JAFSKP010000106.1 GCA_017448905.1 Bacteroidales bacterium
ATTAACACCAGGCCAAGAAAAAGATTCAACTTTGTCTCACCCATTCAGAAAATTTATGCTACTTTTACAAATGATACTAACTTCATAAATATCCTCAACAAAGTTGCGTTTATAACTTGAATTCTGCTTTGAATGCGTTAATGTCTGAATGCTTGAGTGCTGGCGCAGCAAATATTCAAACAATCAAGCAATCAAACAATCAAACAATATCATAATGCTCATCGAATTTAACAACATTGAAGAATCCGTGATCCCCCAGTTTAAGGGAGGCGAGGGCGACACACGGTCGCGCATCTTTTTCGACGGGTTGAACAAGGTTATGCTGGGTCGCCTCGACGTGGGCTGTTCCATCGGCTATCACAAGCACGAGACCAGCAGTGAGGTCATCCTTATCACTTCGGGCGAAGCCCTCTGCCTGTACGACGCCGGTGAAGAAAGACTGGTGGCCGGCGACTGCCACTACTGCCCCCGCGGCCACTCCCACAGCCTCATCAACGCCAGCGACAGCGAGCCGCTGGAATACTTCGCCATCGTCCCAGAACACGGGAAAATTTAAAATTGAGAATTGAAAATTGAAAGTTTTTTCTGCTATGGAATTTATTTCTGAAAGAAACCGGATTTATGCCGTCGAGGGTGGCGAGGAGGTGGCTGAAGTGACATTCCCCGAGAGGGACGGCGTGTACGTCATCAACCACACATACGTCGATGACCGCTTCAGGGGGCAGGGCGTAGCCTCGGAGCTGGTGCGCCGGGCGGTGGAAGAGATTGAGCGCAGGGGCGGACAGGTGAAAGCCACCTGCTCGTATGCCAAACTGTGGCTGGCGAGGAACCGCGGCTGCGAGATTACAAGTCCCCTGAGCTGCCCACTCTAATAACACTCAAACAATAACACAATCAAACAATCAAGCAATCATTTTATGGCAAGCTACCCCGAAGGGGATGCGAATACCTATTAATAAAAAACAATGAAATGAGCAACCCTAATTTTGTGCAATATATCGTCGACCAGTGCGGCGGGGCGGGCGAGATTACCGCCCGCAAGATGATGGGCGACTGGTGCGTCTACTGCAATGGCAAAGTGATTGGCCTAATATGCGATAACGGCTTCTATGTGAAGCCCACCGACGCAGGCCGCGCCCTGCTGAAGGCCGAGGACATGCGTCCGCCCTACGACGGCGCCAAGCCCCACTTCTACATCGAGGACGTTGACGACCGCGACTACCTGTCGGCATTGGTAAAAACCACATGCACCTCCCTGCCAGAACCAAAACCCAAAAGGAAAAAATGAAACACTACGACTTTGACGAAACTATTGACCGCCGCGGCACCGACTGCGTCAAGTGGGACGCCCTGCCGGCAATGTACGGCCGCGACGACCTGACCCCCATGTGGGTGGCGGACATGGACTTCCGCTCGCCCGACTTCGTGATGGAAGCCATACGCCGCCGCTGCGACCATGAGGTGCTGGGCTACACCATGCCTTCTGAAGGCTACTGGCACGCGGTGACCGCATGGCTCGCGCAGCGCTACGACATCCACACCACCAAGGAGAGCCTCCACTTCATCCCCGGCATCGTGGCTGGAATCTCGTATGCTTTGCTGTGCCTGACAAGTCCCGGCGACAAGGTGCTGGTAACCACTCCCGTTTATCCGCCTTTCCTCAACCTGCCGAGGGAGAGTGGGAGAGAGCTGGTGTGCAGTCAGCTCCACACCACCAACAACCGTTTCGCTGTCGACTTCGACGACTTCGAGCGAAAGGCTGATGGCTGCAAAGTGTTCATCATGAGCAATCCCCATAACCCCGCCGGCACTGTATGGGGCAACGAGGTGCTGCAACGCATCGCCGACATCTGCGAACGGAAAGGCATCATCGTCATCAGCGACGAGATACACGCCGACCTCACGCTGCCGCCGCATAATCATCTCAGCTACAGCACCGTCAGCGAGACGGCTGCACATCATAGCATCACCTTCATAGCCCCAAGCAAGACCTTCAATATCGCCGGCCTCGGCAGCTCGGTGTGCTTCATCCCCGATGATACGTTAAGGAAACGCTTCTTCGGCTGGCTCGACGCTCTGGGCGTGGCTGGCGGCAACATCTTTGCATTCACCGCCGCCGAGGCCGCCTTCGCCCATGGCGAGGAGTGGCTCAAGCAAATGCTCGACTACCTCAAAGGTAACGTCGAGACTTTGAGAAACTTCCTCGCCGAGAGGATACCCAAAGTCAAGGCTGTCATGCCCGAAGCATCTTATCTCGCCTGGCTCGATTTCGCGGACTATGGGATAGACCATAAGGTGTTGGCCGACAGGTTTATCAATGAGGCTAGAGTCGTGATGAATGACGGCACGACATTCGGCGGAGAGGCCTACAAATGCTGCTTCCGCCTCAATCTTGGCTGTCCACGTTCATCGCTGGTCGGCGTGCTGGAATCCATTTCCCGTACATTATCGCACTGACTTGTTGCAGAATTAAAAAAAAACATTATCTTTGTAAACCTTTTTTTTAATGTAATTATCATCTATAAATCTGAAACAAAATAAAATATGAAAGTAAAAGAAATCGTAGATGCCTTAAACCTGAAAGTCCTCTCGGGCGAAAAAGGTCTTGACAAAGAGGTCGAGGGCTGCTATGTGTCCGACCTGCTGAGTGATGTCATGGGTAACGCCGAAATGAACAACATCTGGATTACACTGCAGACCCACAAGAACGTCATGGCCATTGCTTCGCTCAAGGAACTCGCCGCCGTCATCCTCGTCAAGGGACAGTCGGCAAGCGACGACACCCTCGAGCAGAGCAACGAGGAGGGCATCCCTTTCCTCTCCACAGACGAGGAGACCTTCGATACCGCCGGAAAAATCTATCAGATGCTTCATAAGTGATTGCTTGATTGCTTGAATGTTTGAATGCGTGAATGTTTGAATGCGTGAATTCTCTCCGTTCTCACATTTCACATCTCCGTTCTCACATCTTACATCTCCCTTCTCCGTCTCCCTTCTCCGCTATCGATGTCAGAAACCCTACACCCATACAAGGCAGACCTTCATATCCACACCGTCCTCTCTCCTTGCGGCGACTTGGAAATGAGCCCTTCGGCCATCGTCAAGACCGCTCTGGCCAGGGGGCTTGACATGATCGCAATAAGCGACCATAACACCACCCGACAGGTGAAAGTCGCGCAGAAAATAGGACGCGAGAATGGTCTTTTCGTGCTTGGCGGCGTCGAAGTCACAACGCAGGAGGAAACCCATTGCCTCTGTTATTTTGCTGACGATGAACAGCTGGACGCGTTCCAGGAGTTCCTTGATGCGCACCTGCCTCCAATCCCTAACGACGAGGACAAGTTCGGCTACCAGCTCATCGTCGACGAGAACGACGAGATCGTGGGCGAGGAGGAATACCATCTGCTCAACGCGATAGATGTCGACATCGACGGCATCTACGACGAAGTTCACCGTATCGGCGGGCTCTTCATCCCTGCACACATCAACAAGGGCACCACCTCGCTGATGAGCCAACTGGGATTTGTACCTCCCGACCTGAGAGCCGACGGACTGGAAATCAACTTCCGGACCACCCGCGAGGAAACCATCAAAAAAGCCGCCTACCTGAAACGCTTCACGTTCATCACCGACAGCGATGCACATTTCATCGACAATGTCGGCGACGTGTATAACGTCATCTATATGGAGCACCGCAACTTCGACGAATTCCGCAAAGCCCTTGCCGGCGAGGATGGCCGCTACATAGACACTGTTTACTTCCGCGAGCACAGGTTGCCGAGACTTAAATAGCAAACTGACATCTTTTTTTGTTAGAAAAATAGCTGATACAGTTTAAGATGTAGGGAAACTGACAGCAGGGAACCGTTTTTTTTGCAGTTGTCTTTCTTGATAAAACCAAAAAAAAATGTATCTTTGCAGACACTACCTTTAAGCGGAGTAACACGTAAGAGATTGTGTTGTAAATAAAAAAACACAAACATAATTTAATCAATAAAACAAAAGTATTATGTCATTGCTTTCAACATTGTTAGAAATGTCTGCTGAAGCAGCAAAGTTCGTTGGTGTTCTTGGTGCCGGTATCGGCGCCGGTCTCGCCGCCATAGGCGCCGGCCTTGGCATCGGCAAAATCGGACAGGGTGCCATGGAAGGCATCGCCCGCCAGCCCGAAGCCGCAGGCACCATCCGTACCACTATGATCATCGCCGCCGCCCTTGTCGAGGGTGTCGCCTTCTTCGCTGTGGTCATCTGCCTCCTCGCTGTCCTTTAATCAGCAGTACCGGTATGGTGCCGTTAGGCGATGGGCCGCGGCACCATGCCTTTTGAAACTCTCTAACCGCTAAAAAATGAACAATCCTTTAGTAAGTCCCGGCCTGGGTGTGATTTTTTGGATGCTCGTCTCATTCGGCATCCTGGTCTTCATCCTCATGAAATGGGGATGGCCTGTCGTCCTCAAAGCTCTGAAAGAAAGAGAAAAAACCATTGGCGACCAACTCAATGCCGCCGAACAGGTCAAGCGGGAAATGGCGACTCTGAAAGCCGACAACGAACGGCTCCTCAACGAGGCCAAGATGCAGCGCGACGAGATTTTGCGCAACGCCCGCCTCGCCGGCGAGCAGCTCATCGAAGAGGCCCGTACCAAAGCCACCGTCGAAGCCGACCGCATCGTCGAAAACGCCCGTGAGAACATCAATTATGAGAAACTCAAGGCTATGCACGACCTTAAAAACCAGATAGGTACGCTCTCTATCGAAATCGCCGAGAAACTGATGCGTGCCGAGTTCGAAGACAAGTCCAAGGCCAACAACTTCGTCAGCCGTGAACTTGAGAATGCACACCTGAACTAAAAAATGGAAGGCTACAGAATCAACATAAACTACGCCAAGGCTCTATTCCTCGTCGCCGGCGACACAAGTCAACTCGATGCCGTTTGCGACGACATGAGGCTGGTGAACAAGGTCTGCGCCGAGAACCACCTTCTCGTGACGGTGTTCGCCAACCCCGTGATCCCTGAGGCTCGCAAACTTGCCATCGTCAACGAACTCTTCGAGGACAAAATCTCGAAAGTATCGATGCTCTTCCTCCGCTTCGTCGTACGCAAACGCCGCTCTGTCAACCTGCGAGGCATTTCGAATGCCTTCATCGAGCTCTACCGCGCCGAGAAAGGCATCGTCCTCTCTCATCTCGTCACAGCGACGGAACCCGACGAGGCAACGAAAGACTCCGTCGAGAAAGTCGTCGGCGACTACACCCGCAAGGCTGTCGAGCTGACTACGCAGGTGGATCCCTCCATCATCGGAGGCTTCAGTGTCTCGTTCGACGGCAATATGTACGACGCTCGCATCAGCTCGCAGATAGCCAAACTGCGTAAAGAGTTCAGCAAGAACGTATATGAGAGCAAATTATAAAGTATTGATTTAAGTAAAACGATATATATGTCAGAGATAAAACCTGCCGAAGTATCGGCAATTCTAAAGAAACAACTGGCAGAGGTAGACCTTGATGTCACCCTCGAAGAGGTCGGCACCGTGCTCACTGTCGGCGATGGCATCGCCCGCATCTATGGCCTCAACAACGCCCAGAGCGGCGAGCTCGTCGAGTTTGCCACCGGCGAGCAGGGCATCGTACAGAACCTCGAAGAGGACAACGTCGGCGTCGTCATGCTTGCCGAGTCGAACACCATCAACGAGGGCGACACAGTGAAACGCACCAAACGCATCGCCTCCGTCAAGGTGGGCGAACAGCTCGTGGGCCGTGTCATCAACACCATCGGCGAGCCTATCGACGGCAAGGGCCCCATCGGAGGCGAGCTCTTCGACATGCCCATTGAGCGCAAGGCTCCTGGCGTCATCTTCCGCCAACCCGTCGAGCAGCCGCTTCAGACGGGCATCAAGGCCATCGACTCGATGATTCCTATCGGACGCGGACAGCGTGAGCTCATCATCGGCGACCGCCAGACGGGCAAGACTGCCATAGCCATCGACACCATCATCAACCAGAAGAATTTTTACGATGCCGGCGACCCGGTGTACTGCATCTACGTGGCTTGCGGACAGAAAGGCTCGACGGTGGCCAACCTCGTCAAGAATCTGGAAGACAAAGGCGCCATGGCCTACACCATCGTCGTTGCCGCCACGGCATCCGACCCTGCGGCCATGCAGTTCTACGCTCCTTTCGCCGGTGCCGCCATCGGCGAGTATTTCCGCGACACAGGCCGCAACGCTCTGGTCATCTACGACGACCTCTCGAAACAGGCTGTGGCCTACCGCGAGGTGTCGCTGCTTCTGCGTCGCCCGCCGGGACGCGAGGCCTACCCTGGCGATGTCTTCTACCTGCATTCACGTCTCCTCGAGCGTGCCGCCCGCATCATCCAGAGCGACGAGATCGCCCGTCAGATGAACGACCTGCCGGCATCAATCAAGGACAAGGTGCGCGGGGGCGGCTCTCTGACGGCTCTGCCCATCATCGAAACACAGGCCGGTGACGTCTCCGCCTACATCCCGACAAACGTTATCTCCATCACCGACGGACAGATCTTCCTCGAGACCAACCTCTTCAACAGCGGTGTCCGCCCCGCCATCAACGTCGGTATCTCGGTGTCGCGCGTCGGCGGCAAGGCACAAATCAAGTCGATGAAGAAAATCGCCGGCACGCTGAAGCTCGACCAAGCCCAGTACCGCGAGCTCGAAGCATTCTCGAAATTCGGCAGCGACCTCGATGCCGCCACCAAGGCGGTCCTCGACAAAGGCGCCCGCAACGTCGAGATTCTCAAGCAGCCCCAGTATTCGCCCATGCCCGTCGAGGAACAGGTGGCCATCATCTTCTGCGGCACCAACGGACTGTTGCAGAAAGTGCCTGTCGACAAGGTGCATAACTTCGAGACGGAATACCTCTTCACGTTGAGGCAGAACCACGCCGACCTGCTGGCCAACCTCAAAGCGGGCAAGCTGCTCGACGCCGACCTCGCCACGATGCGCAGCGTTGCAGCCGACCTGAGTGCAAAGTACGCAAAATAACTAATGATTTTGAAGACTGAATTTCGAAATTCATAATTCACAATTCGAAATTGTATAAGTATGGCAAATCTTAAAGAAGTCCGCACACGCATAGCCTCGGTCAGCAGCACCCAGCAAATCACCTCGGCCATGAAGATGGTGTCGGCGGCGAAATTCCGCAGGGCGCAGAACGCCATCATGGGTATGCGCCCCTACGCTGCCATGATGCAGGAAATCATCGCCGACATCGACGTCGAGGATGGCGTGCTGACTCCCTATCACGAGGTCCGGCAGCCCAAAAATGTCCTTCTTGTCGTTGTGACATCGAACAAGGGGCTATGCGGCGCCTTCAACTCCAACGTCATCAAACAGGCGTCGGCATGCCTGAACCACTACGCCTCGCTCTCTCCGGCTCCTACCGTCAAAGTGATAAGCCTCGGCAAACGTGGCAGCGAGTTTTTCGCCAAGCAGGAGGGACTGCTGCTGTCAAGCCATGACGATCTGCTCGATGCCGCAACATTCGACAACGTGGCAGAACTGTGCGAGAAAATCATGACCTCGTTCTGCAACAGGGAGTACGATGTCGTCGAGGTGGTCTACAACCAGTTCAAGAACTCGCTGACTCAAATCCTCTCTACAGAGCAGATGCTGCCGGTGGGCAATGAACACAAAACGGAGAACGGAGAGCAGAAACCTGAAAACGGGAAACGGAGGAACGACTACATCTTCGAACCCGGCAAAGAGCAGATACTCCGCGAGATGATTCCAATGGCGTTACGGACCAACTTCTACCGTATGGTACTCGACTCGCTTGCCTCAGAGCACGGCGCACGCATGACAGCCATGCAGAAGGCTACGGACAACGCCACAGAGCTGCTCAAGGAACTCAAGCTCTCCTACAACAAGGCTCGCCAGGCCGCCATCACCAACGAGATCATCGAGATTGTCAGCGGCTCAGAAGCCCTTAAGGGCTAGCCGTCAAGCCGTGGAATACCATTTCAACAAAGGTTTAAAGAGCCAAGGAAATTGTTAAAGCTGCTCTTTAAACCTTTTATTTTAACAAAATAAAAACCAACACAATGAATAAACGCAACAACAGCACACAAATCATTGCCATCATCACGATGTTTTTCATGTTTGCCATGATTTCGTTCGTGACCAACATGGCAGCGCCTTTCGGCAACATCTGGAAGAACTCCTACTCCTGGTCAGGAATGCTTGGCAACATGATGAATTTCCTGGCATACCTCATTATGGGGATACCTGCGGGCAAACTCATGAGCCGTATCGGATACAAAAAAACGGCATTGATTGCCTTAGGTGTCGGCTTTGTGGGAATGTTTGTGCAGTACCTGTCGAGTCTTGTCGGAGGCGATGTGGCCACATTCTCTGTCCAGGGAGAGCCGGTGATGCTCAATTTCGTCATCTACCTGCTGGGCGCTTTTGTGTGCGGCTTCTGCGTATGTATGCTCAACACTGTTGTGAACCCGATGCTCAACCTGCTTGGTGGTGGCGGCAACCGTGGCAACCAGCTGATACAGACCGGCGGCACGCTCAATTCCCTCACTGGCACACTCACGCCTCTTCTTGTCGGTGCCCTCATAGGGCAGGTCACCGACAGCACTGCCATGAGCGACGTGTCGCCACTGCTCTTCATTGCCATGGGCGTGTTCGCACTGGCCTTCCTCGTCATCTGCTTCGTCAATATTCCGGAGCCCGAACGGTCTCGCCAGAAGCGTGGCGGAAAGGGCAGGTACAGTGCCTGGAGCTTCCGGCATCTGGTGCTTGGTGTCATAGCCATCTTCTTCTATGTCGGCATCGAGGTGGGCATTCCGGCGGAGCTGAATTTCTACCTTACCGACGACCCGCTGTGCGGGGCCGCCATCGGAGGAGCCGTGGCGGCAGTCTACTGGCTGCTGATGATGGTGGGACGTGCCGCCAGTGCAGCCATCAGCGGCAAGGTGTCGACCCGCACGCAGCTTGTCTTCGTGGCATCGCTGGCGATAGTGCTTGTGGTTGTTGGAATAGTGATGCCCAACGGCATACGTGTCTCGATGCCGGGCTACAGTGTCGCCGAAGGCTTCAGGATGTTCCAGGTACCCATCAGCGCAGTCTTTTTCGTGCTGTGCGGTCTCTGCACATCGCTCATGTGGGGCGGCATATTCAACCTCTCGGTTGAAGGGTTGGGCAAATATACCGAACAGGCCAGCGGCATCTTCATGATGATGGTTGTCGGCGGCGGTGTCATGCCTTTCATCCAGAACCTTCTCGCCGGCAGCATGGGCTATATGGGCAGCTACTGGCTCGTTGTCGTGATGCTGGGCTACATCCTTTTCTACGCCCTCGTCGGCAGCAGGAATGTGAACACTGACATCCCGACGGAATAACCTGTCATTTCATGGGATAGGCGATGCGGACATGGTAGATGCTCATCATGCGGCTTTTGAGCATGGTGCGTATCTGGCTGATGTCCTGCAGGGTGAGGGGACAGTTGCTGAGTTGTTCGAGCGACATCTTGTCGTCTACTATTTTGTCGACCATGCGGTCGATGCTCTCCTTGTCGTGGTTCTTGAGGCTCTTGCAGGCCGCCTCCACAGAGTCGGCAATCATTACCACCGCGGTCTCGCGAGAGAAGGGTGTGGGACCGAGGTAGCGGTAGTTGGCTATGTCTATTTCGTCGTCGGGGTGGTGCATCTTGGCCTGGGCGTAGAAGTAGCCGGTCACGGTGGTGCCGTGATGCGTGCGGATGAACTCCACGATTTCGGAGGGGAGATGGTATTTTTTTGCGAGGTCGATGCCGTCGCGCACATGCTGCAGGATGATGCGTGCGCTCTCCTCGTAGTCGAGGTTGTCGTGGGGGTTGAAGCCGTTGTTCTGGTTTTCGGTGAAATAGAGGGGTGCATTCATCTTGCCGATGTCGTGATAGAGTGCGCCGACCTTGGCGAGGAGCGAGTTGCCGCCAATCTCTGCGATGATGTCCTCTGCGATGTTGGCCACCTGCATGGAATGCTGGAAGGTGCCGGGGGCTTTCTGCGAGAGGTCACGCAAGGCCGGGGTGTTGGTACTGGAGATCTCCATGAGCGTCAGGTTGGTGGTCATGCCGAACATACGCTCGAAGAGGAAGATGAGCGGGTAGGCAAGGAGGGTGAGGATGGCGTTGATGAAGAAAATGAGGAAACGATCGGGGTCGATGCTTGAGAATGAGGTCTCGGTGCTGAGCACAC
>JAFSKP010000107.1 GCA_017448905.1 Bacteroidales bacterium
GTGGCTGCCAGGTCTGTGCCGGTAGTTTGTCATGGAGTTCACGCGGCTGATTTTCGATGAGAGGTTGTGGCCGCCCGTGGTCAGCATGTCGTTGTAGGTGACGATGAGGGAGGAGGTCTTCATGTAGCGGCCAGCGTTGCCCGACAGGTTGGCGGCATACCAGTCCTTCACCTCCTTCAGGTCCATGCCTATCAGGTCGAGGTTGTTCTTGCCTATCTCGCGCATCATTTGGTTGACCCGGTTGGCCTGCATGTATGTGTTGTGGCTTTCGCGGTTGTTGACTTTGACGCCGCGGGGGTAGGAGAGGTATTTCGCCAGCCGCGTGAACTGCTCATCGGAGAGGCTGTTCAGCATGTTTCTGACTTGTGTGATGCTGCCGCTGATGCCAGACTTGGTGTTCTGGTGTACATTGCGGTAGATATCCTCGATGTTTTGGTCGGTGTAGGAGAAGTTGTGTTTCAGCTCGTTGTCGCGTAGTTGTTTGTCGATGTGTTCTTTCTGGTAGCCGACAAAGCTGCGGGCAGAGAGGCTGTCGGCAAGAGCACTGATCTTCGTGTCGCTCATTTGGCGGAAGGTATTGAGAAACTCTTTCGTAGGCTTAGAGAGCAGGAAAGGCTTGTTTTTGGGGAAAGAGGGGTAGGTGTTGCCTGAATAGCTGATGTTGTTGTCGATGAAGAGCTGGTAGAGGGCAGTGTATTGCACCACGCGGGCGAGGTCGGTGTTGCCGAGGGTGGCGAAATAGTTGTAGGCCTGGCTCTCGTAACTGTAGCCTACGGACTGGCTGCGCTGCTGTGAATTGAAGTAACTCACGGGCAGCGAACCCGTTCGTCCGAGGGTGTAGATGGTGTATTTCCGCAGGCGAGACGTCTGCGTACCATCGCTGTCGCAGTCTATGGCGTACATGGCTCCGGCGGTGTTCCAGTTGTAGACCAGCTCTCTGACTCCCAGTTTTCGGAACAGTGGTTTGTCGAAAGGATAGTGGCCGGGCTTGGGATAGCGGTAGTGGCTTTCCTGTATGGTGCCGTGTTCGGACCAGTCTTTGAGTAGGATGTCGGTGATGGTCATCAGGTCGCCGAACTCGGTGTTCTCCAGCTCGCGGCTCAGGTAGGTGGGACACCAGTCGCGTCCGTTCACCATCTTGCCGGCCATGAGGTCGTTGATGTCGAGGCTTTGCGACAGTTCCTTTTCGGAGGTTGATGCAAGAAGGAGTATGCTTTCAACTTGGAGTGGAGGCAGTTCGTGGAGCGGCGACTGGCGTTCGCGACCGATGATTACCAGTGTGTTGCTGTCGGCCAGAGCTCCGAGGATCAGGTCGGCATCGAGAGTGAATTGCCGTATGTTGCCGATTTGGGCTGCAATGTCTTCGTTTTTTGCCAGGCTCCATGCCACAAACCCGGGTTCTTGGCTGAAGAAGACACCGTATGACCGTGTGTTGAACATGTCGGCCACGGTCAGTACAGTGCCAGTGCCGTCAAGTTGCACAAATCCCTCATTCTCTTCGATAAACCAAGTGTTGAACTCATCAAGAGTAATCTGGTAGTCAATTTTGTTGCCACTGAAATACAGTCTCTTGTTTTTAGCTGGGAGCGGCATCACCGTGGGTTTGTATTCGCTGAAGAACAGTTCTTTGTTCAGCCGTCGGAGCAGTCGGTCGCAGTTCTCCCGGGTAGCGTTGCCGAGAGTGATGGTCATGTCGGTCACATAACCGTCGTAGCCTATACGGTGACGGAGCAGTTCGGTCTTGTGGGTGAATTCGGCGAAGATGAGAGGAACCGAGTCGGTCTCGAAGTGAGGAGGCAGGTCGCTCAGCAGAATGATGCGGCTGCTGTCGTCAAACGAGGCCATGGCAATGGTCTGGTAGTGGAAACGGTATTTGCGACGGAAGTCTCTGTAGATGCTGTCGCGTGCCAGCGAGGCGGCGCAGCTGTCGATATTGATCCGTTGGTTGGGGATATATTCATACTCGAACAGTTTTGCACTCTCACGCTTCATCTCCTCCACGATAGTTGTACGCAACAAAAGCACAGCAGCAGCAATTATTGCGACAGCAATAGCCGACAGCCATACAACTATCGTCTTGATCCTCTTGTTCATTATTGACACTTAACGGATTAACATATTCAAGCAATCAGGCAATCAAAACCTTGGTTCTACTCCCATATTGAAGAAGATGAATGAGAATATGTCGCCGGCCTCGTTGATGGTTTTGTCGAGGGGCTTCCCGGCGCCATGCCCGGCGTTGCTTTCGATGCGGATGAGGTGAGGACGGTTGCCTATCTCACTGTTTTGCAGGGTAGCGGCATATTTAAACGAGTGGGCGGGGACTACGCGGTCGTCGTGGTCGGCCGTGGTGACAAGGATGGCGGGGTAGTCCATGCCGTTTCTGACCGAATGCAGTGGCGAGTATTTGCGAAGGTATTCGAACATTTTGGGGCTGTCCTCGCTGGTGCCGTAGTCGATGGCCCAGTAGCGTCCGATGGTGAACTTGTGGTAGCGCAACATGTCCATAACGCCAACTTGAGGGATTGCCACGGCGAAGAGGTCGGGGCGTTGGTTGACGACGGCGCCGACAAGGAGTCCGCCGTTGGAGCCTCCCTGCAGGGCCAGCCGTTCAGGCGATGTGTAGCCTTTGCCGATGAGGTATTCTGCTGCTGCGATGCAGTCGTCGAAGACGTTTTGTTTCTGCATCTTGGTGCCGGCCTTGTGCCATGTCTCGCCGTATTCGCCTCCTCCTCGCAGGCAGGCCACCGCCAGGATGCCGCCCTGCTCGAGCCATACCACGCGGGTGGCGCTGAAGGAGGGAGTCAGCGAGATGTTGAATCCACCGTAGCCGTAGAGCAGGGTGGGGTTCTTGCCGTTCAGGCGGATGCCTTTCTTGTGTGTGATGAAGAGAGGCACTCGGGTGCCGTCCTTCGAGGTGTAGAACTCGAGTTCGGTTACGTAATCGTCGGAGTTGAAGTTGATTTCGGATTTCTTGTGGAGGGTTGACTTGTTGGCCTTGATGTCGTACCGGTAGATGGTGGCAGGGGTGGTGTACGAGGTCACGGTATAGAAAGTCTCTGTGTCGTCGGCCTCGCCGTCGAAGCCTCCTATGGAACCAATCATGTCGTTGTCGAGGTCGGCGAGTTTTGAACCGTCGGTGTTGTAGATACGCACTACCGAGTGGGCATCCTTGGTGTAGGTGGCTATCAGGCGGTGGCCGACATGGCTGATGGCCGTGAGCACTTCGGGGCTTGCCGACGGGATGATGTCGTTCCAGTTTTCCCTCGTTGGGTTGTTAGTGGGGATGGAGATGACTTTATAGTCAGGTGCGTCGAGGTTGGTCATGACCACGAACCTGCCGTCGATTTCGTCGATGACACCATAGTCGTTATCGAAGTTGTCCACCACCTTGACAAGTTTGGCTTTGGGATTGTCGAGGTCTTTGAAGAAGAGCGAGTTGCCCGATGTCGACACGCTGCCGTAGATGACCAGCCAGCGTTTGCCCACCACCTGTGCCGAGAAGCTCAGGTCGGGGTTGGTATTGTCTTGGTAGGCCAGCTGGTCGGCGTTTTGGTCTGTACCAACTTTGTGGTAGTAGAGCGTGCCGTTCTCGTTGATGCCGGAGCGTTGGTTCTTCGGTTCGGGGAAGCGGCTGTAGAAGAAGCCGTCGTCCTTCCAGGCGATGCCGGAGAATTTCACCCATACGAGATGGTCTGCGAGGACCTCACCCGTGGCGATATTCTTGACGTAGATCTCCTGCCAGTCGCTGCCGTTGCGCGAGATGGCGTAGCCCAGGAAGTTGCCGTCGTCGGAGATGCCGAGCGTGGAAAGAGCCACTGTGCCGTCGTCGGACAGCTTGTTGGGGTCGAGCAGCAGGGTTGCTTCACCGTCGAGGCTGTTTTTGTAGTAGAGGGCACTCTGGTTCTGAAGGCCGTCGTTGCGGTAGAAGAAGTAGCGGTTGCCCTTCTTCCAGGGTGCGCCCTCTTTAGGGTAGTTGAGGATTTCAGTCAGACGTTTTTTCATTTTTTCGCGGTAGGGTATTTGCGACAGGTATAGGTTTGTGAGTTCGTTCTGTGCTTTTACCCAGAGGGCAGTCTCCTCGGAGTAGTCGTCCTCCAACCAGCGGTAGGGGTCGGCTACTGCGGTGCCGAAATAGTTGTCGACTGTGTCGCAGCTCTTGCTTTCAGGATATTGCACAGGTTCGCCGCCCTTGCGGCACTGGTTGCAAGATGTAAACATGGCTATAACGCTTAGAATGATAATTGTTTTTTTCATTTGAGTAAAGTTGAAAAAAAGTTGTGATTATTTTGCTGATAATGAGTGTGAGCTAATCTTTAAACATAAAACGTAAAACCCTAAACCGTAAACCGTAAACCTTA
>JAFSKP010000108.1 GCA_017448905.1 Bacteroidales bacterium
AACAATCAAGCAATCAAGCAATCAAGCAATCAAATATTTATCATGCATATCTTTAAAAACAAATCCAAGCTGGTACTTTCGTATGTCGTCATCACGTTCGGTATACTGACCTACACCTTTGCGTGGTCGGCATTCATGCTTCCGGCCAAGATAGTCGGCGGCGGCGTCAGCGGTATCTCGTCAGTGCTCAACATCGCCTGTGGCGTCCCGTTGCCTATCGGCGTACTCAACTTCATTATCAACGGCATCTTGCTGGCCATCGGCTTCAAGGTGTTGGGTTCCAAGTTCGGTGCCAATACCATTTACGGCATCGTCATGAGTTCACTATGCTTCATCCTCTGGCAGCAGGTACTTCATGTCGAGAATCTCTTCCTCGTAGATGGCAAGATGGCTTTTGACCCGTTCATGTGCGCCATCATCGGAGGCGCTCTTTGCGGTGGCGGCATCGGACTGACCTTCTCGATGGGAGGCAACAGCGGTGGAACCGATATCATCGCGCTGATACTTTCGAAGTTCTACAATGTCTCGCCAGGAAAAGTCATCCTTTATCTCGACATCTTCATCGTCGGCAGTTCCTTCTTCGTCTCGCACCAGATCACCAATGTTGTCTACGGCTATATTGTGATGGTGACCATGACATACGTGCTCGACATGGTGCTCGACGGCAACAAGCAATCGTACCAGATACTTGTCTTCTCGCCGAAGAACAAGGAAATCGGCGATGCCATCACCAAGGAGATCGGTCGCGGTGTGACCCTCCTCGACGGCGAAGGTGGCTACAGCCATCAGAGCGCTCAGGTGCTGATGGTCATGGCTCACAAGACCGACAAGCCCAACGTCATGCAGGTCATACACCGCATCGACGACAACGCCTTCATCTCTGTTTCAAAGACGCAGGGCGTCTACGGCCGCAACTTCGAAAAGCTAAAGCTGTGACCAGTGATGAGTGACCAGTGACCAGCGATGAGCGACCAGTGACCAGCGATGAGCGACCAGTGATGAGTGACCAGTGACCAGCGATAAACACTCAAGCAATCAAGCACTCAAGCAATCAAGCAATCAAACGTTCAACATGCTCCTTTCTCCCTCTCTTCTTTCTGCCGACTTCGGCAACCTGCAGCGCGACATCGAGATGCTCAACAGCAGCCAGTGCGACTGGCTTCATGTCGACGTGATGGACGGCATCTTCGTCCCCAACATCTCGTTCGGGCAGCCCGTTGTCAAACATATCAAGAAATATGCCCGCAAACCCCTCGACGTGCATCTGATGATTATGGATCCAGGACGCTACGTCAACGATTTCCGCGATGCGGGGGCTGACATCCTCACTGTCCATTATGAGGCTTGCACCCACCTCGACCGCACGCTCCATGCCATAAAGGACGCCGGCATGCAGTGCGGAGTGGTGCTCAACCCCCATACTCCCGTTGCCTTCCTCGAGGATTCGGTGCAGATATGCGACATGGTTCTGCTCATGTCGGTCAATCCTGGCTTCGGAGGACAGAAGTTCATCGAGAACACCTACTGCAAAGTCCGCCAGCTTCGCACACTCGTTGAGCGCAAGAATCCGAACTGCCTCATCGAGGTCGATGGCGGCGTGAACACCGCCAATGCCCCTCTGCTCAGGGATGCCGGGGCCGACGTGCTTGTGGCCGGCAACGCCGTCTTCAAGTCGCCCGACCCGTTGCAGACAATAGTCGAACTCAAGCAATGAATCGTCCGAGACTGATAATAGCACCAGGCAAGGAGAAGGCCCTGCAACGCCGTCATCCCTGGATCTTTTCAGGAGCCGTGCACCGCATCGAGGGCAATCCCGCCGAGGGTGACCTTGTGGATGTCTATACCGCCGACGGCACATGGGTCGCCACGGGGCATTTCCAGAACGACTCCATCATCTGCAAGGTTCTCTCTTTCGACACCCCTGTTATCGACAACACCTTTTTCCGCTCACGTCTCCAGTCTGCCATCAATTTCCGCAGGCGTATGGGTTTCGTCGACTTCTGTGACGATTCTGAATTCAAAAATCAAGACTCAAAACAGACCAACGTCTTCCGTCTTGTTAACGGCGAAGGCGACAACCTGCCGGGACTGATATGCGACTGGTATGCCGGCACGCTGGTGATGCAGGCCCACAGCGTCGGCATGCACCGCCTCTTCCCTCAACTGGCGGAGCTGTTCGTCGAATTGCTCTCTCCCTATGGGTTGCTCTCGATATACGACAAGAGCTGTGCCACCCTTCCCCAATCAAACGCTAAGGCAATCACACAATCACGTGATCACACGATCTCAAACGCCTTCCTTTGGGGCGAAGAGGTTGAAGAACGCGAAGTCTGCGAAAATGGCTGCCGCATGATGATTAATTTCGTCGAGGGGCAGAAGACGGGATTCTTTGTCGACCAGCGCGAGAACCGCCAACTCGTCGGCAGCCTCGCCAAGGGTCACCGCGTCCTCAACTGTTTCGGCTACACCGGCGGTTTTTCGCTTGCCGCCTTGCGTGGAGGTGCCGGGTATGTCGAGACTGTCGACATCTCGAAGCGAGCCATCGAACTATGCAACCGCAATGTGGAGATGAATTTCGGTGCCGAGGCATCGCATCGGGGTGTCGTGGCCGATGTGCTACAATACATTCAGACAATCAGGCAATCAAGCGGTCAGTCATTCGACATCATCATCCTCGACCCCCCGGCCTTCGCCAAGAATCACCGTACCCTACAGCAAGGGCTGAAAGGCTATCGCAACATCAACCAGCGAGCCATGGAGAGCATAGCCCCTGGCGGCCTGCTCTTCACCTTCAGCTGCTCGCAGGCCGTCTCGCCCGACGACTTCCAGACCATGGTCTTCTCGGCCGCCGCCGCAGCCCGCAAACAGGTGCGGATAGTGCGCCACCTGCCCCATGCCGCCGACCATCCCGTCAGCATCTACCATCCCGAAGGCTTCTACCTGAAGGGCCTCCTCCTCCAGGTCGAGGAGTGACCTGGACAGCGCAACAAGCCGGGTGCAGAGGGCAAGGCAGAAGACCTCGGCGGGTTTTGCCCATTGCCTACGGCACCTGTGTTTCGGTGGCCTGCCCAGCCGCTTGCCTCTCAACAGAGTAAAAAATTCAATTAAAACAGTTTCTCAAGTTGGCTTTTGTGGCTCTTTGGGCGGAGAAGCCTGATAGTGAGTGCGTTTGGTTACTTATCAACATGGTGAGGTTAGGAACTTTATTTGCCGCATTATGGCATTTGTGCTACTTTTGCAAACACGAAACAAGGGTCTGAAAAGTGGTGCATATCGGTGTCATTTGTTCAGATTGAGCGTAATAGGCATAAAAAGAAAAATACATCAATGGAAACAAGTTTGTTGACAATCACCAAACGGGACGGGACGGCTGAACGATTCTCGTTGGACAAAATCATGAATGCCATCATCAAGGCTTTCACTTCTGTGGAGAAACCCATAGACTTGGGTACTCTATCCAATATCCTCTCACATCTCGACATCCACAACGGCATCACCGTCGAGGAAATCCAAAACCAGGTCGAGGTGGCGCTGATGAAAGAGGGCGTATACGATGTCGCCAAGAGCTTCATGCTCTACCGCCAACGCCATACCGAGGATCGCGAGACCATGGAGAAACTGCGTTTCCTGGCCGACTACTGCGAGGCCGCCAACGCCGCGACGGGTTCGAAATACGACGCCAACGCCAACGTCGAGCACAAGAATATCGCCACGCTCATCGGCGAGCTGCCGAAGTCGAGCTTCATCCGCCTGAACCGCCGCCTGCTGACCGACCGCATCAAGGCCATGTACGGCAAGGAGTTGGCCGACCGTTATATCGACCTGCTCACGCACCATTTCATATATAAGAACGACGAGACCTCGCTGGCCAACTACTGTGCCAGCATCACCATGTACCCGTGGCTCCTCAGCGGCACCGCCTCTATCGGCGGCAACTCGACGGCTCCCACCAACCTCAAGTCGTTCTGCGGCGGCTTCATCAACATGGTCTTCATGGTCAGCAGCATGCTCAGCGGTGCCTGTGCCACTCCCGAGTTCCTGATGTATCTCAACTACTTCATCCAGAAGGACTACGGCAAGGACTACTGGAAAGAGCCCGACAAGGTCGTCGACCTCAGCCTCAAGCAGCGCACCATCGACAAGGTCATCACCGACTGCTTCGAGCAGATTGTCTATTCGCTCAACCAGCCTACCGGTGCCCGCAACTATCAGGCAGTATTTTGGAACATAGCCTATTACGACAAGCCCTACTTCGAGAGTCTCTTCGGCGAGTTCCGTTTTCCCGATGGCTCTGAGCCCGACTGGAACGGGCTGAAGTGGCTGCAGAAGCGTTTCATGCGCTGGTTCAACCAGGAACGCACCAAGGCTGTGCTCACCTTCCCCGTCGAGACCATGGCCCTGCTCAGCAAGGACGGCGAGATGGTCGACCCCGAGACAGCCGAGTTCACGGCCGAGATGTACGCCGCCGGCCACAGCTTCTTCACCTATATGAGCGACAATGCCGACTCGCTCAGCAGCTGCTGCCGCCTCCGCAACGAGATTACCGACAACGGCTTCAGCTATACCCTGGGTGCCGGCGGTGTGTCGACAGGCTCGAAGAGCGTGCTTACTATCAACCTCAACCGCTGCATACAGTATGCCGTCAACAACGGCAAGGACTACAAGGAGTTCCTCACCGACATCATAGACCTCTGCCACAAGGTGCAGCTGGCCTACAACGAGAACCTCAAGGATCTGGCCAGCCACGGTATGCTGCCGCTCTTCGATGCCGGCTATATCAACATCAACCGCCAGTATCTGACCATCGGCGTCAACGGCCTCGTCGAGGCGGCCGAGTTTATGGGGCTCACCATCAACGACAACCCCAACTACAAGAACTTCGTCCAGACCGTCCTCGGCCTCGTCGAGAAGAAAAACAAGGAGTATCGCACCAAGGAGGTGATGTTCAACTGCGAGATGATTCCTGCCGAGAATGTCGGCGTCAAGCATGCCAAATGGGACCGCGAGGATGGCTATTTCGTCCCGCGCGACTGCTACAACAGCTACTTCTATATCGTCGAGGACCCGTCGATATCGGTGCTCGAGAAGTTCCGTCTGCACGGAGCTCCCTATATCGAGCATCTCACCGGCGGCAGCGCCCTGCATTGCAACCTCGAGGAACACCTGACCCAGGAACAGTACCTCCACCTGCTTCATGTAGCCGCCAAGGAGGGATGCAACTATTTCACTTTCAATATTCCTAATACCATCTGCAACGACTGCGGCCATATCGACAAGCGTTACCTCAAGGAGTGTCCGGTCTGCCATTCCTCCAATGTCGACTACATGACCCGCATCATCGGCTACCTCAAGCGTGTCAGCAACTTCTCGTTGCCGCGCCAGCAGGAGGCCGCCCGCCGCCATTATGCAACCATGGAGAGCTGAAAGTTGAAAGTTGAAACCATCTAGACCATCTAGACAATCTAGAGCTTCTAGACAATCTAGAGCTTCTAAAAACAATCCAAAACCTGTTACCCGTCTTGCTCAAATATCTGAATACTGACGTTGTTTTCCAGGAGATTCCTGGCGAGGTGTCGTTGGCCATCAACATCACCGGGTGTCCGTGCCGTTGCCCCGGATGCCACTCGCAGTACCTGTGGGGCGACATCGGCGAGCCGCTCACCGAGGAGGCTCTCGACAAAATGATCGACCACCAGCACCATAACATCACCTGTGTGGCGCTGATGGGAGGGGATGCCATACCCGCCGAAATCGACCGACTGATGAGCCACCTGCGCAAGAAACACCCCAGCCTCCACACGGCGTGGTATAGCGGACGGACCACGCTGTCGTCCACCGCCAATCTCGCCAACTACGACTATATCAAGCTCGGACCCTACCTGAAGCATCTCGGCGCATTGCGCAGCCGCAACACAAACCAACGTCTCTACAGGGTACACAGCGGCAAGATGCAGGATATGACCTCCTCTTTCTGGAGGAGCTGATTTTTTCCTAGACTGTCTAGACTGTCTAGACTGTCTAGACTATCCAGCCAATAGCCAACAACTAACAACCAGTAAAAAAGATGAAAAGAGGATTCGGAAGCGACAACCATTCGGGCGTCAGTCCCGAGGTGCTGAAGGCAATAGCCGATGCCAACGTCGACCATGCGCTGGCCTATGGCGACGACGAGTATACCGCCCATGTGGCGAAGCTCTTTAAGGAGACGTTCGGACAGCAGGCCACGGTCTATTTCGTGTTTAATGGCACTGGTGCCAATGTCCTCTGCCTCGATGCCATCTGCCGATCCCATCATGCCGTTGTCTGTGCCGACACAGCCCATATCAATGTCGACGAGTGCGGCGCCCCGCAGCGCATCGTGGGTTGCAGGCTCCTCACGCTTCCCACTCCCGACGGCAAGCTCACGCCCTCCCTTGTGCAAACCCACCTCCATGGTTTCGGCTTCGAGCACCACTCACAGCCTCGCGCCATCTCCATAACGCAGAGCACCGAGTTGGGCACGCTCTACACCCTCGACGAGACACGTGCGCTCGCCGACCTGGCCCACAGCCACGGCATGTACCTCCACATGGATGGAGCACGCCTGGCCAACGCCGCCGTGGCTCTCGGATGCTCGTTCCGCGAGATGACCACCGGCTGCGGTGTCGACTGCCTCTCTTTCGGAGGCACCAAGAACGGCCTTCTCATGGGCGAGTCGGCCGTCATCCTCAACCCTCGGCTCGACCAGGACCTCAAATACCGTCGCAAGCAGATGGGACAGCTCTGCTCGAAGATGCGTTTCGTGGCAGCCCAGTTCGGGGCCTATCTCGACGAGACCGGCGGCACGCCGCTGTGGCGTCGCAATGCAGAGCACAGCAACCGCATGGCCCAGAGGCTCTACGATGCCGTGAAAGGGATTCCCGGGGTGCAGGTGCTTTACCCCGTCCAGGTCAACAGCGTCTTTGTCAAACTCCCCCGTGCCGTGTGGACAGCCTTGCAGCAGGAGTATTTCTTCTACGACTGGAACGAAGCCAACGACGAGGTCCGCTGGATGTGCTCTTTCGACACCACAGACGACGACATCAGCCAGTTTGTCGCCGCCCTGCGCCGCCATCTCTGATGAGTTTCCACCGCATTCCAAACGAAAGCCAGCCCCCGTGCCGAGGGCTGGCTTTCGTTTGGGCGATACGACTTTCCGCTATTTACGCTTGCGGCTACTCTTCTTTTCCTGCATCTCGCGTATCAGCGCCACGGCCTCTGCCAGGCTGATGTTCAGCGGGTCGATTCCCGTCTTCGGAAGACGGTAGTTCTCGTTCTTGTATGTGAGGTAGGGACCGAACTTGCCGATGTTGGCAACCACCTTCTCGCCCTCGTATTCGCCCACCTCGTGGGGGAAGAGGTTCTTGATGCGTTCCCGTTCGGCGTCCTGTTTTTTCTTCTGCTCGATGATTTCGAGGGCGCGTTCAAGGCTGATGGTGTATGGGTCGTCGCTCTTCGAGAGGGAGTAGAACTTGCCGTCGTAGCGCACATACGGTCCGAAACGTCCGATGCTCACCACGATGTCGCCGTCGTCGCCTTTGCCGATGGTGCGTGGCAGGCTGAACAGGTCGAGGGCTTCCTCGAGCGTGATGCTCTCTATGCTCTGTCCTTTCTTCATCGATGCGAAACGGGGCTTCTCGTCGCCGTTGGTGTCGCCGATCTGGATCAGGGTGCCGTAGCGTCCTATCTTGGCATAGACGTTCTTGCCCGAGGCCGGGTCGGTACCGAGCAGCCGCTCCCCGCTGTTGCGCTTGGAGTGGGCCTGTGTCTGCTTGACGTTGCGGTGGAAAGGCACGTAGAACTGGTCTATGACCGTACGCCAGGCCTGGTTGCCGTTGGCGATGTCGTCAAAGTCTTTCTCCACCTTGGCAGTGAAGTTGTAGTCCATGATGTCGGTGAAGTGCTCCATGAGGAACTGGTTGACAATGGTTCCGATGTCGGTGGGGAAGAGTTTGCCTTTTTCGGCGCCGATGTTCTCGACCTTCTCGCTGCGTACGACCGGGTTGCCTGGGGTACGCGAGAGGGTTGTGATGTTGACGGTCTGGGGTGCGCGGTCCTCCTTGCTGACGTATTCCCTCTTGATGATTGTCGACACCGTGGGTGCGAATGTCGACGGGCGTCCGATGCCCAGGTCCTCGAGTTTCTTCACCAGGCTGGCCTCAGAGTAGCGCGGCGGATGCTGGGTGAAGTGCTGCACGGCCTCGGCCACTTGCAGCACGAGTCTGTCGCCGTTCTTGACGGTGGGCAGCAGGTGGCGTGGGCTGTCTTCCTCCTCGTCGTCGGTGGATTCGAGGTATACTTTCAGGAATCCGTCGAAGAGCACCTGTTCGCCGGTGGACATGAAGCGTTCCTTGCGGCCGTCGATCTCGATGTCGATGGTGGTCTTCTCGAGTTCGGCGTCTGCCATCTGCGAGGCTATTGTGCGTTTCCAGATGAGCTCGTAGAGACGTCGTTGAGCGGCCTCGACGTTGATGTCGGGGGTCATCAGGTCGGTGGGGCGGATAGCCTCGTGAGCCTCTTGCGCTCCCTTGATTTTCGTGTGGTAGCGGCGTGTCTTCGCGTACCGTTCGCCGTAGGTGGCGGCTATCTGCTTCTTGGCCATTCCCAGAGCCAGCTCGCTGAGGTTGGTGGAGTCGGTACGCATATAAGTGATGTAGCCCGACTCGTAGAGCTGTTGGGCAATCTGCATTGTGCGAGACACCGAGTAGCCGAGTTTGCGGCTGGCCTCCTGCTGCAGCGTCGACGTTGTGAAGGGTGGCGCCGGGCTGCGGCGGGCGGGTTTGGTCTCGACATGCGATACCGTGAAGTTGGTGTCGCCCACCTGCTCCAGGAAAGCCCGGGCCTCATCCTCGCTGTCGAAGCGTGTGCTGAGCTCGGCCTGCAAGGTACGCTTGTCGGTGTTGAAGAATGATGCCGTGACCTTGAAATAGCTCTGGCTCTTGAAGTTGCGAATCTCCTCCTCGCGTTCCACGATGAGGCGTACTGCCACGCTCTGCACGCGGCCTGCGCTGAGTGCGGGCTTTATTTTGCTCCAGAGTATGGGGCTGATTTCATAGCCCACAAGGCGGTCGAGGACACGGCGCGCCTGCTGCGCGTCGACGCGGTTCATGTCGATGTCGCGCGGGTTTTCGATTGCGTGGAGTATGGCGTTCTTGGTTATCTCGTTGAAGACAATACGCTTGGTCTTGTCGGGCTTGAGCCCCAGGGTCTCGCGCAGGTGCCATGCTATGGCCTCTCCCTCGCGGTCTTCATCGGATGCCAGCCACACCATGTCGGCACTCTTGGCAGCTTTCTTCAGGTCGGCGACAAGTTTGCTCTTGTCCTCTGATATTTGATACTCGGGTTCGTAGTTGTTGTCGATGTCTATGCTCATCTCCTTCTTGGCGAGGTCGCGGATGTGTCCGTAGCTGGACATCACCGTGTAGTCCTTGCCGAGGAATTTCTCGATGGTTTTCGACTTGGTTGGGGACTCGACTATGACAAGGTTCTTCATAAAATGTTTTTTCCTTTCTGCGTTTCAAAACCGTCTGCTACCCTCTTATTAGATTTGTATTCAATTATGTAATGGAAAGAGGCGTTTCGACGGACTCGGCTGCAAAAGTAACAACTTTTTTTGATTTCAAAAAAAAATGTAATTTTGCACCTCCCTCACGTCGGCAGTCCCTCTGTTCAGGCTGCTGAGTGTCAAGTTGTAATACTAATGTCCGAGCAAAAGTCGTCGCCACTCCATCCTTTCCGCATCGTCATGGCGGTCACCAACGACCTGGTCACCGACCAGCGTGTCCACCGCTCGTGCACTGCTCTCCACGAGGCAGGGTACGAGGTGACCCTCGTCGGACGCCTTTTGCCCTCTTCGGCTCCAGTCAGTCGGCAGTACCGCACTGTCCGCATGAGGCTCCTCTTCCGCCGCTCGGCTGCCTTCTATGCCGAATACAACGTAAGGCTCTTCTTCAGGATGCTCTTTGCCAGGGCTGACGGCTTCTATGCCAACGACACCGACACCCTCCCTGCGGCTTTCCTCGCCGCCCGCATCAGGCGTAAGCCTCTCTTCTTCGATGCCCATGAGCTCTTCCCCGAGGTGCCGGAACTTGCCGACAGACCCCGCATCAAACGCTTCTGGGAACGCATCGAGGAGATGTTCCTCCCGCCTATGTCGCACCGCAAGGATATGGCTGCGGCCACTGTCTGCCAGTCCATTGCCGACATCTACAGGCGACGCTACGGACTGCAGATGGCCGTGGTCAGGAATGTGCCTATGGACGACGACAGCCACCCCTCCGACGGTGCGTCGCTCCCTACCGGATTGCCTCGCGGGAAGCACATCCTCCTTTACCAAGGGGCTGTGAATGTGGGTCGTGGCCTTGAGCCTGTCATTGACGCCATGCCCATGCTGCGCGACTGCCATCTGCTCGTCGCCGGGGTGGGGGACAGGTACGATGCGTTGCGTGCCCGCGCCGCCGGATGCGACAATATCACCTTCCTCGGACGACTTGAGCCGTCGCTTCTCCACACCCTCACCCGGCAAGCCCACCTCGGTCTCTCGCTCCTCGAGAACAGGGGGCTCAACTACTACTATTCCCTGCCCAACCGCATCGCCGACTTCGCGAAAGCCCGTGTGCCTGTCCTTGCCACCGACTTCCCTGAGATTCGTCGCGTAGTCGCCGGCTATGGCATCGGCACACTTGTCGACGCGGCCATACCTCCCGGCGACCTTGCCGGCGTCATCCGCAGCACGCTGCAGCATTGGTCTTCGATGCCGACGGACGAGAAAGAACGGGTTTTTGCCAGGGCCGCGGCCGACCTCAATTGGGAAAACGACAAAAAAACGCTTTTAAATGCAGTGGGCACAATATTCAAGCAAAACCGCCGTTATAAATAATCGCATTCATGCAACCAAACACTCAATCAATCAAGCATTCAATCAATCAAGCATTCAATCAATCAAGCACTCAAACACTCAAGCATTCAAACAATCAAACATTCAAACACTCAAGCATTCAAACACTCAAGCATTCAAACACTCAAGCATTCAAACACTCAAGCATTCAAACACTCAAGCATTCAAACACTCAAGCATTCAAACAATCAAGCATTCAAACAATCAAACA
>JAFSKP010000109.1 GCA_017448905.1 Bacteroidales bacterium
CACTATTCACTAATCACTATTCACTAATCACTAATCACTAATATCCGTTGCCGTCGTCGCCGCTGCCCTCTTCTTCCATAGAACTGGCATCGGGTCTTTGCTGTTGTTTCAGACCGCTTCCAATCTTGTATGTGAAGCCGATGGTGACTGAAGGCGAGAGCCGTTTGGAGCGCGACACGCGCGAGAGTTGTTCGGTGAATGTCTCATGGCCCCAGCCACCGGTGCAGAGGAGGTCGCCGATGCGGAGGTTGACGGTGCCGCGTTTCTGGAGGACATCTTTCTTGACGGCGAGGTCGAGCCAATAGCTGGCGTACATCTCGGTCTGCAAATCGAGCCACGGTGCCATATACTGGCCGGAGAGCTGCACGGTCCAGTCGCCCGGCAGCGTCATGAACGAGTTGAACTTGCCGCTGGCCTGAAAGGCGTCGGTCGATTTGTTGTCGAGCAGTTCAGTGCCTTCTATACGGTTTTCGTAGACATTGATGCTGACGTTGAATTTCCACCATTTCGTTATCTGCCAGTCGATGATGAATTCGAGTCCGTAGTTCAGTCCGCGGTCGAGGTTCTGCCATGTCGATGCCCAGTAACCGTCATATTCGCTGTTGTAGGGTTCCCAGGGCGAGTAATGTGCCGCCGAGAGCGAGTCCCAGACGTAGCCGTAGCGAGTCATCATGTTGTTGGTCTGACGGAAGTAGGCAGAGGTGTAGATGTTGACCTTCTCGAAGCCGAGGTTGTACGACAGCTCGAAGGCGTTGGTGAACTCAGGGTCGAGGTTGGGGTTGCCAAAGCCAAGCTCCTGCCCTTCGCGCACGTTCATGTAGGGGTTGAGATCCCACATGTGTGGGCGACGGACACGGCGGCTGTAGCTGAGCTGAAGGCTCTGCATCTTGTTGATGTCGTACGAGAGATGCAAGGTGGGATAGAGTTTCCAGTACTCCTTGTTGACTTTTGTGTTTTCATGCAGCAGGTCGGTGCCGTCGGTGAGAGCATATTCGCCGCGGAGGCCCGCCTGGAGAGACATCTTCTCTCTAATTTTACCTCCAAATGTGGCGTAGATGGCGTGTACCTGCTGGGTGTAGTCGAAGTGGGTGGATGAGAGGTCGTCGTAGCGGTGGTCGCGGAGGAGGTGTGTCGCGGTGTCGTAGTCGGTACGGAAGTATTTGGCGTCCTGGTCGGGCCAGTCCATACGTCCCTCATAGCCTGTCTCCATACGCCAGCCCCATTCGAAGGGGTGCGTGTAGTCGAGCTTGAGGTTGAGGGCATTGTGGTGGTTCTCCGACTCCGAGTCGCGGCGGTAGTAGTTGTTCCAGATGGCCGTGCTGTCGCCCCCTGGACCGACATTGTATATCTGTTCCTGGAATCCGTCGCCGGTCATACGCCGTGTGCTGAAGGTGGCGTCGGCGGTGAGCTGCTGCTCGTCGCGGTCGAACTTGTGGGTGTAGTGCAGGTTGACGCTGTGGTTGATGTTGCTGTTGTCGCTCTCGCTCTTCTGGTTGTAGTCGAGCAGGCCGCCCGTGAGCAGGTCGGTGCTGTACATGTCGCCCCAACGGCTGCGGTTGCCGCCGCGCAGCTGGTAGCTGGCCAGAAGGCTGTTGTGGCCGTTGAAGAAGTACTCTCCGCCCAGTTTGACGCTGCCCATGGTGTTGCCGCCGACGGAATAGGTGTCGTTGGTGTCGTGCGACCATGCCGTGCCGCCACGTTTACGCTCTATATTGCTGTGGCCTATGTGGCCGTGGCTACGCCGTCCTCCGTCCGCCGAGAAGAAGATGTTGTATTTCTCAGTGGTGTAGTTGAGGTTGAGGGTGGCCATGGCGGTGGGGATAATCTTGTCCATCTCGTCGGGGTAGTCCTTGCCTTGGAAGAGGAATGCCAGTGGCGTGCCGAGGTTGAGCGATGCCGAGCCGTTGAGGCCCATGGCTGCCGAGGCCTTGTCTTTCAGTTTGATGTTGATGATGCCCGACATGCCCTCGGGGTCGTACTTGGCCGAGGGGTTGGTGATGACCTCTACGGCTTCCACGCTGCTGGCAGGGGTCTGCTCAAGCAGGCTTTCGAGGTCGTTGCCCATCAGCTCGTAGGGGCGTCCGTTGATGAGCACCTTGACGTTGCTTGAGCCTCTCAGGCTCACGTTGCCATCGTTGTCGACCGACACGCTGGGAACGTTCTGCAGCACGTCGGTGGCGGTGCCGCCGCTGGCCACAAGGTTTTTGTCGACATTGACCACCCGTTTGTCGAGCTGGTATTCAACCATGGTGCGTTGTGCGGTGACCACCACGGCTTCGAGAGCTGCCGTGCTAGGGGCAATGACCATATTGCCGAGCTGCGCTTTGGGATGCTTCTGGCTGATGGAGACCTCTGCAGGGTGGAAGTAGGGTGCGTAACCCATAAACGTCACGCGTACTATGTACTTGCCGAAAGGAGCGTTGACAGTGAAGCTGCCATTCTTTGCTGTCATTGCGCCAATGCCTGGCACCATGCTGCTGTCGGTGGGGTTGAGCAGCACCACAGAGGCATACTCTATGCCACGGTTGCTCTGCTTGTCAATAACTCTGCCGGAAATCTCTCCCTTCTGGGCCAAAGCAGTATTTGTCATTATTGCCGTCAGGGCAAACAATAGAATGGTTCTCAGTCGCATTAAATTGTTGATTTGTTGAGGTGTTGAAGTGTTGATTTGTTGAGGTGTTGATTTGTTGAGTTGTTCACAACTTCACAATTTCACATCTTCACTGCTTCGGCTGACGGACAAAATGGGGCATTTCGAATGGAATCTCAATCGAGTACTCTATGAGGCCCCCGAACGTCCCGTCTTCTTTGAACCAAGGGGTCTGGTAGATGAGTTTCTTCACCTTGCTGCCGTCGGCGAGTGTCTTCTCGATAGTGTAGGCGTTGAGCTGCTGGTGCTCGAGCAGGCCTTTCAGCTTTGTCTTGGCCGGCTCGGGGTGGCAGTTCATCAAATTGTAGCCGACGATTTTGTTGCCGTGGCTGTTGACGTCGGCCGAATGCTGGTTCATATCGAGGATATTACCTTCTGCATCGCACACCGTGATGGCGATATTGTGGAGCCCTTCAAAAAATTGTTCCATTTTTGGAAATATTCAAAATCGGAGTACTCTGAAAGTTCCGAGTACTCCGAACAGTCTGAATACCCTGATTATTCCGATTATTCAGAATACTCTGAGTACTCCGATTTGTTATTGTTGTTTTGTTGTCGATTATTTGCACTGCAGGGCAGCGAGGGCGATGCTGTAGAGCTTGGTGTTCATGCTGTCGCCACGGCTGGTGAGGACACAGGGCACGCGTGCACCCATCACCATGCAAGCCAGCTCGGCGTGGGCAAACTTGGTGCAGGCTTTGTAGAAGACATTGCCAGCCTCGATGTTGGGGAAGAGGAGACAGTCGGCGTCACCGGCCACTTCGCTGGTGAGCTTCTTGGTCATGGCACTCTCCTTGTCGACTGCACAGTCGAGGCTCAGAGGACCGTCGACAATGGCGCCGGGAATCTGGCCACGCTGGCTCTGCATGCCAAGCCAGGCGGCCTCGGCACATGCCTGCATCCCGACGGAGACCTGCTCGGTGGCAGCGATGACGGCCACTTTGGGTTTGGGGTTCTCGAGGCTCTTGGCGACACTGATCTCGAAGTTCATGATGGCAGTTTTCTGCTTGAAGTCGGGGGCGGGGATGATGGCCATGTCGGAGCAGATGAGCAGCTTGTGGTAGGCAGGAACCTCCATGACAGCCATGTGGGTCAGCATGTCGTTCTTCTTTCCAGGCATGAGGCCGCATTCCTTGTTGAGAATGGCGCGCATGTACTTGTCGGTCGAGAGGAGGCCTTTCATGAGGAAGTCGGCCTTGCCGTCGTTGATAAGCTTCACTGCAACGGCACCGGCCTTGTTGTCGTTGGCTTCCTGGATCAACTCAAACTTGTTGGGGTCGATACCCTCTTCGGCACAGACCTTCTTGATGGTCTCGATGTCGCCCACAAGGGTGGCTTCGACGATGCCACGGTCGATGGCGGCGCTGACAGCACCAATAGTGTGTGAATCGTTGGCGTAGGCAACGGCCAAACGCTTTTTACCTTTGGTTTTAACTAACTCAAGGAGTTGTTCTAACTTTGTAACCATTTTATTTTGAATTTTTTAAGTTGTTTTTATTAGATAATTCAAGTTTACAAATATACTAAAAAATATGAATGCCCAATTTTTTTGTAATTTTGCAGTTTCTTGCGACTGGTGAATAGCGACAGTTTATCGTTTAAAGTTTAACGTTTTACGTTTCTGGCCATTACCAAACTACTAATTACATTTTATTCTTTTTGCCTTTCATCAACGAAATAATACGTCATAGGAGTCTCTCGATTGTAGGTCTTGAGAAGAATACCGGCAAAACGGTATGCCTCAACTATATCCTGCGTCGGCTCAACGAGATAGGACATCCATGTGCTGTAACCTCTATCGGAGTTGACGGCGAGCAGGTCGATACCGTCTATGGCAGCGCGAAGCCCGAGGTGATGCTCTATGACGGCACAATATTTATCACATCCGAAAAGCACTATGCCAGCCGTCGCGTAGTATCTGAGATTCTGGCTGTCGACCCACGCCGTACCTCGCTAGGGCGGCTCATCACGGGGCGGGTGCTGTGTGGCGGCAAGGTGCTGCTCAGCGGCGCTGCCTCGACGGGGATGCTTCGACAGCAGATGGCACAGTTCCGCGACATGGGTGTGCCGCTCTCCATCATCGACGGTGCCCTTTCGCGCCTCTCGCTGGCGTCGCCTACGGTGACAGAGTCGATGGTGCTTGCCACCGGCGCCGCCGTCTCGACAAGCATCCCCCAGCTCATCTCGCGTACCCGTTTCGCCTGCAGGATGATTGACCTCGACGAGGTGGAGCCGGGAGTGCAACAAAAGCTATCCGATATCGGACAAGGTCTGTGGGCTGTCGACCGCGAAGGAGAGGTTCACGACCTGCACATCAACTCTGTTTTCCTGCTCGACAAGAACAAAGGGGACCTCTTCGCCTACGGAACAACGATATTTGCTGCCGGCGCGGTGAGCAACCGGCTGCTGAAGTTCCTGGCATCGCAGAAAAACGTTGACGAGACACACCTCATAGCACGCGATTTTACCAAATTTTTCGTCACGCCCGAAGTGTTCTCCGACTATACTCGTCGCGGCGGACGCATCAGTGTGCTGCAACGCAGCAAGCTGGTGGCCGTCACGCTGAACCCCACCTCGCCACAAGGCTTCAGGCTCCACTCCGAAGAGGCCTGCCAACGCCTCTCCGACGCTTTGGGACTGCCCGTCTACGACGTGATGAGAGGACAAAACTAATTCACAATTGTTGTGCAACCTTCTTAGTTTTTCAAACTACCGACAGGCACAACCATGACACCGTCGGTGCGCATGTAAGCCTGCGTCCCCACGGCAGTAAGCACCATAAGAAACGACGGTTCTTTCATACGTGTGACATCGAGTCTTGACGCAAGTTTTCGCAGTGTCTTGGAGCCATCCTCAACAAGATTTTCCCCTCCCAGTTTTATCTCCACAAGTCCATAACTGCCGTTCGGCAGATGAACCACAGTATCACACTCAAGTCCGTTGGAGTCACGATAATGGTACACCTTCCCTCCCAAAGCGTCGGCATACACGCGCAAATCACGCACACATAGTGTTTCGAACATCAAACCAAAAGTATTGAGGTCGTCCATATAGAGGACACTGCCTGCCTGCTGCTCTGCTGTAGAAGTCTTACCGCAAGCCTTGGGCCCCTCTATCAAGACTGCCCCTAAAGCCTCTAGTTTTTCTTTTAATAATTGTCTGCAATTCTTTCCTTATAATTCTCCATTTTTTGCATCTATTTTTTCAGATTGCAAAAAACACAATTTTCTTAAAATGAAAAATTTATTTTTTGCATTGGCCGGTTTGAGGCATTCCCGTTGGCCAGTTTGAGGCATTCCCGTTGGCCAGTTTGAGGCATTCCCGTTGGCCAGTTTGAGGAACATTCGCCGCCCGCACCTACAGCGCCCCCAGTATGGTGCTGGACTAATTTTTCTATCTTGAAAATCTAAGAGGATGCTCATGCTCAATCATGAACATCCTCCTTTTTTATATTATCACTTCGAATATCCGCCTGCCGTTCACTTCCAACCATTGAGGTTCTGCTGCCTGTCGGTTTTTTGAGAAGTCGAAGGTAACGAGATAACCTTCTTTCAGACCACGTGTGGCAAGGTATCCTGCCAATTGGTCGCGTCCACGCTCCTCATACTTGTTTCCTCGCCAAATCTTCAATTCTACAACAAACTCCTCCTGTCCGTAGTTCACCACCAAGTCCATACGGCGGTTATCGCGTGTCTGCGGCTCCACATAGTAGAAACCTGTACCGTTGATTATCGGCTTGAGAAAAGTGAGAAAGAGTAAGCGTCCTTGACGTCAAGGAATGCCTCGTCGCTCTCGCGGTACTCCTCATGAAGCAGGTCACGGAAACGCTCCACCACATGCTCCATCATCAGTCGACCGTTCTGCACGTAGCTGAATATATAAGGCGAAATTCTGTTACCCTGTTCGCGCATCGTCTTATTGCCAAAATAGACAAACAACGCCTCCTCAAATATCAGGTTGTGAATCATCGTATTGCCACGTTGATTCTCGCGGATATATGAGAACATATTGGCCAGACGAACCACAGGATCGACCATCGAATATGTATATTCCTGCCCGTTGACAACGATAGAAAAGAGGAAATCGCGCAGCTCGGCATTGTTCTCGATGTTTTTAGAAAGGTCATCTATCAGCGTCACATTCTCCCCTTTTGAAATAATCTTGACAGCTTGCTGGACGTTGTCTACGCTCCAGTTGTCTTCCATTCGTTCGTCAATAATCTTGCAGATGGCACTGACCAAGTAGGGATAGCCGGTAGTGTATTTGTATAGCTCCTCGCTTATGGCTTTGATGTCCATGCCAGTGTGTGTATCAGCCTCGTAGTCGCCTAACATCTGTGCAATCTCCTCGGGATGGAAAGTCATATCCACGTTGAAGTCAGCAGCAATGTTCCATGGAGAATTGTATTTTTTCTCTTCATCGGGTCGCAACTTGATTTTCAGATTCTTCACGTCACATACTCCTGCTAGCACCATACTATGGAAAGTACAGTTCACACCTTCGCGCTCTCTTTCCAGATACTTGTTGCGCAACATTCCGAGGAAATTAAGGAAAAGTTGGTTGTCGCTACTCTTATCCACCTCGTCGATGGTCAAAACAACAGGTTTAGTGCACGCTTTGCAAAAGCAGGTGATAGCAGATGACAAATCCTCCAACGTTTCTGAATTACTATTATTCCATATCGAATGCAAATTCTCGTCCTTAAGTCCGTTTGCCATCAATCTACTGAATGTTGTAACAAAAGACGTTTGGCTACTGAAAGCACTGTCGCCCAACCCCTCAAAACTCAATGGAATAACAATATAATGTTCAGACAAATGCCGCCATATCATGTCCAATGTGGTTGTCTTGCCATACTGTCGTGCACGGTTGATGGTGAAATACTCACCCTGATCAATCAGGTTTTTCACTGCCGCGAACCGTTTCGCAGTATCCACCATATAGTGCCGTTCTGGATTACAGCTTCCAGTGATGTTGAATCGTTTCCTCATACCAGTATCTTTTCTTTTATAACGCCACAACACATGAGATATTGTGCCTCCTTGCACAATCAGTAAATCATAGCCCGCACCTACAGTGCCCCCAGTCTGGTGCTGGACAAATTATAGTTTGTCGTAACGAATAATAGCGGTATGTAATATGCATATCGCTATTATTGTTTAAAAATAATCACGTTCCTTACAGCAAGAATCGAAGCATAACGCTTCATGATTTCGCTCTGAAATCGAATGCAGAAGTACGCACTTTTTTGCATTCTGCAAAAAATATTTCTCCATATCCTAAAAAATGTGTAATTTTGCACTTGAAAAAAATATCACCACTGTCAAATTATGAACCAGGCAGAAGTCATAAACCACATAAAAGAGACTGCTTCTCGCATACTACCAGCCAATGCAACACTCTGGCTCTTTGGGTCACGTGCTCGTGGCGATGCCCATCCCGACAGTGACTACGACCTGCTTATTTTGCTTGACAAAGACCACATTACCTACGACGATTACGACAAATACACTTATCCGCTGTCGGAATTAGGCATCGATGTTGAGGCTGAAATCAATCCTCATATATATGCAAACAAGGATTGGGAGTCTTGGACTCTCATGCCTTTCCACAGAAATGTCGAACATGATAAAATTGTTCTGATATGAAACTTTCAGATGAAGAGCGTCAAGAAATGGTACGGCTCGAAATAGAACGAGCAAAAAAAACCATCGATGAAACTGACTATCTACAAGCTGGCCAACTATGGAATAATCTGGCAAGCCGCCTATATTACGCAGTGTTTCATGCCGTAAGTGCCCTACTAATTCACGATGGCCACAATGTTTCCACCCACAAAGGCTCTCACATTCTTTTCAGCCAACACTATATCAGAACTGGCAAACTGCCAGAAGAATATGGCCAGTTGTACCGCTAACTGGAATTGATGCGCTATGAAGGAGACTACAACTGTTATTATGACGTTAAACCCGACGAACTACTACAACGCCTGACACCTGCAAAAGAAATGATAACACGAATAGAGCAAATAGTAAACCAGTAAATCCCTGATTCGGCAGTCAAAAAGACTTCCATATAGCGAAAAAATTGTATTTTGCACCTCAAATAGGCAAGAAAAGCTATTTATTAAACCATAAAAAACAAAAACATTATGAGCAAAAAATTCATCTGCCCCGTGTGCGGGTATGTTTATGAAGGCGACGAAATGCCTGAGAAATGCCCCATCTGCGGCAAACAAATGCAGGAAGTGAAAGAGGACATCAAGACCTGGGCCGCCGAGCATATCGTCGGCATCGCCAAGGATGCTCCCGAGGACATCAAGGCCGACCTGCGCATGAACTTCGAAGGTGAGTGCAAAGAGGTTGGCATGTACCTGGCTATGGCCCGCGTGGCTCACCGCGAGGGCTATCCCGAGGTGGGTCTTTACTGGGAGAAAGCCGCCTTCGAGGAGGCTGAACACGCCGCCAAGTTCGCCGAGCTGCTGGGCGAAGTGCTGACCGACAGCACCAAGGAGAACCTCCGTATGCGCGTCGATGCCGAATACGGCGCCACCGCCGGCAAGACCGACCTCGCCAAACGTGCCAAAGCCCTCAACCTCGACGCCATCCACGACACCGTCCACGAGATGGCCCGCGACGAGGCCCGCCACGGCAAAGCCCTCGAAGGCCTGCTGAAACGCTACTTCGAAAAATAAAAATTAGTGACGTTAAAAGATAAGCCGGGACAGACACACGCCCCCTATATCTGAGACACACGCCTCAGTCACTACGTGACAGCTCCACTAACGTAGGGGAGCAGCTAGTTAAAAACGGCACCGAACGTCCCATATTATTCTTTCATCTTACATGAACACGACCCCACACTTGCCAAAAATTGGTAAGTGTGGGGTTGTTGCAACCGTATGGCTAAATGTTCCTGTCATAAAGCCGAGTTATCTAAAATACACAATTCCACCGAAACGGCTAAATAATTTTTGCCAATTCGGATAAAATGTGTACTTTTGCAAATTGAAATAGCAATAATTAAGATGCCCAAAATAATATGAATACTTCGGCGTCTTGAAACAAACAGTTAGAACCACCCATATTCGTACCAAAATATGAAAAAATACATTGAGATTGTCGAAGCCAAGGATGTTGGCAACCTGTGTGTGCTGCTCACCTTCAACGATGGGGTGCAGCAGACGATTGATGTTGGCGACTTCATTCGCAAGCATCCGCACCCCCAATACGACAGATACTTGGATCCCAAGAAATTTGCCAAGTTCACCATTGAGAACCGTAACATCGTATGGGGGAAAAACTGGGATTTAATATTTCCTCTGGAGCAATTGCATGAAGGGGCGATTGCATAATCGTGTATATTCCATCGTCAAACGAAAATAACAATTATGGCATAAAACAACAGAATAGAATAGACATAAAGTCATATTGAGCTTGACGCTCTTGTTTCCTTAACGTAAACGGTCTGGAAAGCTTTTACATTGATACGGAAATAAGATTGCGGATAGTTTCACGCATTGGCGTGGATTCTTTCCCCACTTATTTGTATCAAGGTATTTCCAGACCACCCACGTTAAGAATAAGTGGCAATCAATTAAACACCGAAAGGATTTGCGCCTTTCTTGTTGCCCTTAAACATCGGCTTCCGGCTCAACGTTACGAAAGTCGAGCGCAGAGCAAATGTATTTGCTTTGCCGAGATGAAGTAACGTCATGAACTTTCACATTTAATCATTATAAAACTGAAGAGGCAACAGGATAAAACGGCCACAAAAACAATGAAACCAAATAGAGTACTCACCGCAATGCTTTGCATCACACTGATTGGAATCACATTCTCCTGCGGGAAAGATGACGGCAACGCCACCAATACCGGTTCCAATGACAATGGACAAGCCCAGAATACAGACATCCATCTGACAATGCGGCACAGTTGGCGTTGGTGGTTTCGTTACCCGGGTGCAACAGAGATTAATAGCGACACACTTGTTTGGCAAGGAAATTTATTGAAAGCCATCATTGGTACCGGTAAAGCCGAGCTATATTACGAAGGAGATGTTTTGAAAACATTTGTAAACTACGACTCGGACGGGAGGGCATCCGAAAAGCATCTGATATATGATGCCTTAGGACGACCTACGGGTTACTATAGCACATCAAACCCCGACAACATTAAGACTCTCACATATAATAATCAAGGAGAGATAATACTAATCGAAGATGGATCTCTTCCAAGAAATCTTGTATGGGAAAACGGCAATGTCGTGTCGGATGGGTTCAATACATATACCTATGACGACAAGCCCTCGGCGTTCAAGGGAATGGAAATGTACGGACTTATGACAGAAAACTATTACATGATGTCTACGAACAATGTAATCTCAGTGAACAGCTATACATACGATAATTCCTACACAGGGGGACGGCTTTCCCAGAGAACTCGCAGCGATTCACTGGGAATAATACTTTACGAATGTTTCAGCTATAGCAACGGGACTGGGGAGACTAATCTACCTGTTTCCCATCTGACAGTATTGTATGACCCGGCCGAAGCACAGGATAGCCGTGTTCCCGGTTGGAGCGGGATATACCTGAATGGTACAGATGTCCCAATCCGGTTAGTCACAAATGGTCCATTTCGTTTTATCGGTTGGAGCGATGGCGACACTAATTATAGCCGTACAATCACAGTTACCCAAGATACCACTATCACAGCCCTGTTTGAAAGGACGCATTAGGTCTTTCGTTTCAGCGAAATAACCCAAACGCAACGAGCAAAAATAGTCACAGCCTCTCAAAAAAAACAATCTTTCCGCCGGAACACCGCCGAGGGATTACCGAGAGTTCGTGGGTAGCACTATATGGTTTCACAGGATTTTTCCTGACCAAAGGTCTGCGAGGAATTCCTTGACGGGTATGATTTCCACGCCGTTCATACGTCGGCGGTAGGTGTCGAAAGAGACAACGATGAGCCTGCAGTCGGGGAAGTCCTCGCTGAAGGCTTTCAGACCACGCAAATGGCGCGACTTCACCTCTTCGCACGACTTCACCTCTATGGCCACGCGCCCTTCGCCGATAATGGCGTCAACCTCGTAGCCCGATGCGGTGTGCCAATAGGTCAGCCGCTCGTCGGACTGGTGATAACCGAGCCAAGCAACCAGTTCCTGGATAATGAAATGCTCGAAGGAGTGGCCAAACAGTTCGCTGCCAGGTTCCATCTTGCGCCGTCCAAGCAGAAAGTTGGTGATGCCGACATCGTAGTAATAAAATTTGGGCGACTGCATGGCACTGCGTTTCTTGCTCAGCGTGAAACCTGGAATCAGGTAGCCAATCAGCGTATCCTGCAATATCTCGAAATAGGACTTCACTGTGCGGTAGTCGATGCCGCAGTCTTGTGCCACATTTTTGTAAACCAGCATCTCGCCGTCGCTCTGCGCCGCCACCTCGAGGAAACGCAAGAACGACTGCAGGTTGCGGGAGATTGCCTCTTCGCGTATTTCCTCGTTCAGGTAGACATTGATGTAAGCCCGAAAGCGTTCCCATGGGTTGTCAACCAAATAATGGCGGGGAATCATACCGTTGTTCACGGCCTTGACGATGTCGAAATCCGGCACCTCAGCACTCACCAGCGGATACAACACTTTGCGCACCGCACGTCCTCCCAAGAGGTTGGCGCCGTAGCGTTTCAGTTTACGAGGGCTGGAACCGCTGAGTATGAATCGTATTCCTCGGCGTTGTATCAGCGAATGCACCTCGTCGAGCAACTGCGGAATCTTCTGCACCTCGTCAATCACCACCGTGTCTTCCGGTCCCAGCGCATCGAGTTCTTCGCCCAACAATTCGGGACGACGCAACAGGCGGTTGTAGTCTTTGGCTCGCAGCAGGTCATAGCGACGGCAGTTGGGGTATAGTTCATCTAACAGAGTGGTCTTCCCCACCTGGCGTGCTCCCCATAGGAAAACACTGTCGTTGTAGTCGGTATTGAGGTCAAGTATTCTATGCAGCATATTGTATAGATTTTATGAAATAACGACATCTATATGTTGTTTTTTCATCATTTAACTACATCAATAACGAAGATAAAATGGTTTTATTGCACCATTTAGGAAATGAAAGTTGAATTTTTTTTGAAAAAAAATTATTGAATCGCGGCGCACACTAATACAACAAAAAATAGAGGGTGACTTTTGGGACACCCTCCTTTTTTTATCATCCAATCTTCGGGACGAAGATTGCTGCAATGCTAGTCGATCGGCATAGCTGTGGCGCTCTCGTGGAGGTCGCGGATGCGATTCTGAATGCGTTTGAGGGCAAAGACAGCAACGATACGCTCCACACCGTTGGCAAGGATGCCCAAACCGAGCAGCACACCCATAAAGGTGCCGACACCGGTGGGGTTGTGCAGCGCGACGATACCCAGTGCAAGGCTCAGGATGCCGAGCAGCAGCATAATCCACCAGCCGTCGTAGCCCGACTTCTTATAGTCGAACGACAGCACCGACAACGAGATGCCCTCGAAAATCACCCACACCACGAAGACGATAATGAGCGACTCGGCAGCCACAAGGCCGTTGCAGAGGAAGAGCAGTCCAACGATAATCTGGAACACCGCCAGCAACGTCGTGGAACCTGCATTGGGCAGGAAACGCTGGGCTTTCAAGCCGAAGAGCAGTCCGAAGATGCCGGTGAGCAGGATGAGAAGCCCAACAAGCCATGATGCGGCAACAAATGCCTCACCAGGGTTGAAGATACACACCACGCCCAACACGATGAGCAGCAAGGCGGTGAGAATTAAATAGATGTTGACACGTTTCATAGGTGTTATTGTTTTACGTTTGACGTTTCACGTTGCCTGCAATGAACAACGTAAAACGTTAAACCAAGTGATTATCCTTCAATTTCCTTACGGACCTTCTTGAAGGCTTCGATGCACTTGTCGAGGTGTTCGTGTTCGTGGGCGGCGCTGATCTGGACGCGGATGCGGGCCTGGCCTTTCGGCACGACGGGATAGTAGAAGCCGGTGACGAAGATGCCTTCTTCCTGCATCTTGGCGGCATACTGCTGGCTCTTGGCGGCGTCGTATATCATGACGGCGCAGATGGCACTCTCAGAGGGCTTGCAGTCGAAACCTTCTTCCTTCATGCGGCGCAGGAAGTAGTCGGTGTTCTCGTGCAGCTTGTCCTGCAGGGTGTTGGTCTCGCTCATCATCTCGAACATGCGGATGCCAGCGGCCACGAGGCCGGGTGCCATCGAGTTGCTGAAGAGGTAGGGACGGCTACGCTGACGCAGCATGTCGATGATTTCCTTCTTGCCGGTGGTGAAACCGCCCATGGCACCGCCGAAGGCCTTGCCGAGGGTGCCGGTGAGGATTTCGATCTTGCCGCGCAGGTTGTAGCGCTCGGTGACACCGCGGCCGGTCTTGCCGACCACGCCGGCGCTGTGGCTCTCGTCGACCATCACCATGGCGTCGTACTTGTTGGCGAGCTCGTAGATCTTGTCCAGCGGGCAGACGTTGCCGTCCATCGAGAAGACACCGTCGGTGACGATGATGCGGAAGCGGTTCTTCTGGGCTGCCTTGAGCTGCTCTTCGAGGTCGGCCATGTCGGCGTTGGCGTAGCGATAACGCTGGGCCTTGCAGAGACGGACGCCGTCGATGATGGATGCATGGTTGAGGGCGTCACTGATGATGGCGTCCTCGTCGGTGAGCAGAGGCTCGAAGACACCGCCATTGGCGTCGAAGCAGGCAGCGTAGAGGATGGTGTCCTCGGTGCCGAAGAACTCGGCAATCTTCTTCTCAAGCTGTTTGTGGAGGTCCTGGCAGCCGCAGATGAAGCGGACCGAGGCCATGCCGTAGCCACGGGCGTCCATGCCCTTCTTGGCGGCCTCGATAAGCTCGGGGTTGTCGGCAAGGCCGAGGTAGTTGTTGGCGCAGAAGTTGAGGCACTTCTTGCCCTTCACCATGATTTCGGCACCCTGGGGGCTCTCGATGATACGTTCATGTTTGTAAAGACCGGCGGCCTCGATGTCGGCCAGCTCTTTCTGAAGATACTCTTGAAACTTAGTGTACATAATTACAATATTTTACTGTTATTTAACAATTTCTAAATGAACTACAAAAATACACTTTTTTTGTCATTGTACAAAAAAGAATTAAAAAAGGCTCCCCCACGACAAGCAGGGAAGCCCACAAATACACCTTTGTTTTATGTAAGCACGCCACAATAACGGCATAAAATGACATTTATTATACGCGACATGAAAAAAAATCACAATAAAAGAAGAGCCTCGACGTTTCTTATCAGAGATATGAAAATCAATACACACGTTACCATATTACTTATTGCGGCACTGGCAGCGGCGGGATGTGCCAAACAGGGCATGCCCTCCGGCGGCCAGAAAGATGTAACCCCACCTCATGCACGGCGCATGTCGCCTCCCAACAGCACACTCAACCGCCAGTCGCGCGACTTCTTCATAGAGTTCGACGAATTTGTCGTCATCAAAGATGCCGAGAACAACATCCTCATCTCGCCTCCCATGACCGAACGTCCCGAAATCAAAACCAAAGGCAAAGGCATCAAGGTCTCCATAAAAGACTCCCTCCAGCCCAACACCACTTACCTCTTCCAGTTTAAAGACGCCATAGCCGACTACACCGAGGGCAACCTGCTGCCCTCGCTCGAGTATGTCTTCTCGACTGGCGACTATATCGACAGCATGATGCTCGCCGGCAAAGTGGTGGAAGCCCTCAGCATGGATCCCGACAAGGACCTCGTCAAGGTATGGCTCTTGGACAGCTCCAGGTTCCACCAGGCCGTGGCCTCCATGAGCGACACCAGCATCGACCCACCACAACCCAACTACACCACCCGTACCAACCAACAAGGTCTCTTCAGCTTCAACAATATCAAGCCTGGACGCTACCACATCGTAGCCGTCAAAGACGAGGACAAGAACAATGCCATTGGCATCGCCGAAGCGGTGGCTTTCATCGACACCACCACCGAAGCCTCCATGATGCCTCCTCCTAGCACCCCCGACGATACAACACACAAGGAGTCTACAACGCCACAGAAACAACTCATCCTCAGGCTCTCGACTCCTAAAACCGACAAACAGCGACTGACAGGCAGCAAATTCACCGATGCCGGCAAAGCAGTCATAACATCGCTCTTACCTCTTCAGAATCCCCAGATAGATGCCGGAGGCGAGGAAATCACATGGCGCCTCAACAAGCAATGCGACACACTGACACTGTGGACTCTGCGGAAGGAATGCGACTCGCTGCAACTCACAGTCTCCGACCCCTCCGGCATCGACGACACCCTCCGCCTGAAATGGAACAGCCGCAGACGCTCTCCGAAAGGCAGCCCACAGACAACACTGACGAAAAGCAACATCATGAAGATAGGCAACCCCTCCCTGCCCTACTACGACACCCTCGCACTGCTCTTCACAACCCCACTCGACACCACGCTTTGCCGCCTCGACTCTGCCGCCACCATCATGTTGCTCAAAGACAGCAGCAAACACTCATGCAATGCACTGATGGACACGGGTACTATGAAAGTCCTGCTGCCCTACAGCTTCCTGCAGGGTGAGAAATACACTGTCTCCATCGCGGCAGGGCAATTCACCGACATCTATGGCACCGGGAACGACTCCCTACTCTCCACCGTCACCGTCTCCAAAGCCGAAGACTACGGGAACCTCACGCTCTCCATCAACGATTCAAGACCAATGACAGAAAGCGTGGAACAGAAGATTGTCGAACTTATCGACGAAAACGGCAAAGTGCTGTTAACAAAAAAAATAACTGACGAAAGCTCCGTAATGTTCACCAATCTGAAACCCATGAAATACCGTGTCCGTATCATCGTCGACAGCAACGGCAACGGACAATGGGACGGCGGCGACTTCGCCTCGCAACGGCAGCCCGAACGTGTGGTTTACCTCGACAAGACCCTCGACATACGCGCCAACTGGGACTTTGAAGAAGAGCTAATAATCAACAACTAAAAGTGTAAAGCTTGCAAAAGAAACTGATTTCCGGACTCTTCTGGGTATTGCTCACCAACCTTCTGGTCAAGCCATTCTGGCTCCTCGGAGTCGAGGTGGGCGTTCAAAACGCCGTAGGGCCTGAAATGTACGGTTTCTACTTCACCATCTTCAACATCAGCTACATCTTCAACATACTCCTCGACCTCGGCATCACCAACTTCAACACCCGCAACATCGCGCGACACCCGAGACTTGTCGTCAAGCATCTATCCGGACTGCTCAGCATCAAGCTGCTGTTGTTGGCACTCTACCTCGTCGTGACATTCAGTGTCGGACTTCTCAAGGGGTTCAGCTCCTCGCAGTTCCTGCTTTTGGCCATTCTGTCGTTCAACCAGTTCCTCAACTCGCTGATTCTCTACTTGCGAAGCAACTATGAAGGACTTCTCCTCTTCAAATGGGACAGCATCTTCAGCGTCATGGACCGCGCGCTGATGATCGTCATCTGTGGTATCCTCCTATGGGGACCGAAAATATCAGCCTGCAACTTCCACTTTTCAGTTTTCCACTTCGCCCTCGCGCAGACCGCATCCTACCTCATCACCGCAGCCATAGCTCTGATTGTCCTAGTTAGGAGAATCAGGAAATCGGAGTACTCCGATTACTCGGAATATTCAAAGTGCTCCGAAAAACCGAACTTCAAACTCCGTTGGAACAAGCCATTCGCCATCGCCATTCTCAAGCAGAGCCTCCCCTTCGCCCTCCTCGTCCTGCTGATGGCAAGCTACAACCGAATCGACCCCATCCTTCTTGAGCAGCTCTCACCCCACGGCAGAGGCGATTTCTACGCCGGCATCTATGCCGGCGCCTTCCGCCTCCTCGACGCCCTCACCATGATAGCATACCTCGTCTCGGTACCCCTGCTCCCCATCTACTCAAGGCTAACCAAGCTGCACGACCTCGACGAGATCAGGGATACTACACGCACGGTATTCTCTCTCGTCATGGTCTTCGCCATCACGGCGGCCTGTTCGCTGGCAAGCGTCTCAGACGACATCATGGCTCTCTTCTACGACGACAACGTGAGCGAATACTCATCCGTGTTCCCCATCGTGATACTCTGCATCATACCCATCTCCGTCACCTACATCTTCGGCACCCTGCTCACCGCCGGGGGCTTTCTGCGACACCTTAACATCTTCGCGGCCTGCTCACTGGCTGTCAATATAGGAGTGAACCTGCTGCTCATTCCCCGCTTCGCCGCCGTAGGCAGCGCATGGGCAGGCCTGTCGGCACAGAGCATCATGGCCATGGCACAGATTGTTGCGGCAATGAAGATTTTCAAGATGAAATTGTCGTGGCGGTACATAATAAAGCTAACCCTTTTCACGTTATCTGTCGTGGCATGCAGCCTTTGGCTTCCCCGCTTCGGCTGGATGACCTCCGTCGCCATGTGCGGCTGCGTAGCCGTCGCCATGGCTCTGCTGCTACGCCTCATCGACATCAAAGAAATGATCAAAACAATCAACAACAAAAATATCCAGAAAGTCTAGAAAATCTAGAATGTCTAGAGTGTCTAGAGTGTCTAGAGTGTCTAGAGTGTCTAGAATGTCTAGGAAGTCTAGAGAATCTAGAAAAAACCAAACCTCTATGAAGAAAGCATACGTATTTCCAGGTCAGGGTGCCCAGTTTGTAGGCATGGGCAAAGACCTCTACGACGGCAGCAAGAAATGCCGCGACATGTTCGAGACCGCCAACGACATTATCGGTTTCCGCATCACCGACCTCATGTTCGCCGGCACACCCGAAGACCTCAAGCAGACCAAAGTGACGCAACCCGCCATCTTCCTGCATTCCACCATCTTGGCAACATATATGGGCGACCAGTTCCAACCCGACATGGTGGGTGGCCACTCCCTCGGTGAATTCTCAGCACTCGTCGCCGCCGGTGCCATGAGTTTCGAGGATGGTCTCCGCCTCGTCATCGCACGCGCCAACGCCATGCAGAAATGCTGCGAAGCTCATCCCTCGACCATGGCCGCCGTGCTCAAGCTCGACGACAAGACTGTCGAGGAGATTTGCGCCTCGATAGAGGGCGAAGTCGTTGTCGCCGCCAACTACAACTGCCCCGGCCAGCTGGTCATCAGCGGCACCGTGGAAGGTGTCAACCAGGCATGCGAGAAAGTCAAGGAAGCTAAAGGCCGCGCCCTGCCCCTGGCCGTTGGAGGAGCATTCCACTCACCACTTATGGAGCCCGCCCGCGTCGAGCTGAGCGCAGCCATCGAGAAGACAGCCTTCACCGCCCCCATCTGCCCCTGCTACCAGAATGTCTGCGCTCTCCCCGTCAGCGACCCCGACCAGATCAAGGCCAACCTCAACAAGCAGCTCACCTCGCCGGTGCGTTGGACCGCCACCGTGCAGAACATGATTAAGGACGGAGCCGCCGAATTCGTCGAGGTAGGTCCCGGTACAGCCCTGCAGGGCATGATCAAGCGCGTCGATGCCAATGTCAACGCCCACTCAGCCTAACATCTGATTCTGGAAGCTCTAGAAGCCCTGGATTGTCTAGACAGTCTAGGGTTTCTAGTTTGTCTAGTCTTTCTAGAGCTTCTTCGTTTGCTTACGTCCGTGCCAGACAAAGTCTCGGCCAAGGTATTTCTCACGCACGTCGGGGTCGTTCGCCATCTCCTCGGGTGTTCCATGGTGCAGCACGGAGCCCTCGAAAAGGAGATAGGCCCTGTCGGTGATTCGCAGCGTCTCGTTGACGTTATGGTCGGTGATAAGTATGCCGATGTTCTTCTCCTTCAGGTGGGCCACAATATCCTGTATGTCCTGCACCGCTATAGGGTCGACGCCGGCGAAAGGCTCGTCGAGAAGCAGGAATTTCGGGTCGGTAGCCAGAGCACGGGCTATCTCCGTTCGGCGACGCTCGCCACCGCTGAGCTGTATCCCCTTGCTGGCTCGTATACGCTGCAGCCCAAACTCGTCGAGCAGGCTCTCCATGCGTTCCTGCCGCTGCGACTTGGTGAGACCTTTCTGGAATTCAAGAACAGACATAATGTTGTCGGCCACAGTCATCTGTCTGAACACTGAGGCCTCCTGGGCCAGATATCCCACGCCCATCTGCGAGCGACGGTACATGGGCAAGTCGGTGATTTCTGTATTCTCGAAAAAAACCTTCCCCGAGTTGGGCTTGATGATGCCGACAATCATGTAGAACGTGGTGGTCTTGCCTGCCCCGTTGGGGCCCAACAGGCCCACAATCTCTCCCTGCCTCACATTGACAGAGACTCCCTTTACAACCGTGCGGCTACGATATTTCTTTACTACTTGTTCTGTCCGAAGTTCCATGGTTTGTTTTTTTCTAGAGTTTCTAGATTGTCTAGACTGTCTAGAATTTCTAGACTGTCTAGAGTTTCAGATTATCCCCTCCCTTAAGATGTCGTGTATGTGCAGCACACCGAGGTATCGGCCATCGTCATCGACGACAACGAGCTGCGTTATTGAGTTCTTCCTCATCATGTCGAGGGCCTTGAAAGCATAGTCCTGGGGCGACACCGTCTTTGGAGATGGCGACATGATGTCACGTGCCGTGAGATGCAGGCCGTCGAGCTGCTGGTGACGGCGCATCATGCGACGCAGGTCACCGTCGCATATTATGCCCGCAACATGTTCGCCCTCCTCCACCACGGCGCATCCCAGCCGCCGCGACGTCATCTCCAGAATAGTTTCACGCAAGGGAGTGTCAGGCCGCACAACTGGGCGTTCATTCTGACGGTAGAGGTCATCGACACGCATATAGAGTTTCTTGCCCAAAGCACCCCCCGGATGGAAGCGCGCGAAGTCGCGCGAGCTGAAGTTGCGGCATTCGATGAGCGCCACAGCCAGTGCATCGCCCATCACGAGCTGCGCCGTGGTGGACGACGTAGGAGCCAGGTTGTTGGGACACGCCTCATGCTCCACCGCGGCATTGAGCACTATGTCGGCCTGCTGCGCCAGGAAAGACTCCGTGTCGCCAACTATGGCTATCAACAGGTTGCCGAAGTTCTTTATCAGAGGTACCAGCACCTTTATTTCCGGCGTGTTGCCGCTCTTCGAAATGCAGATGACTACGTCGCCGGGCTGCACCATGCCGAGGTCGCCATGGATGGCGTCGGCAGCATGCATGAATACCGCCGGCGTACCCGTCGAATTGAACGTCGACACAATCTTGGTGGCTATGTTGGCACTCTTGCCGATGCCCGTCACTATCACTCGTCCATGCGCTGAAAAAATCTTTTCTACTGCATCAACAAACGATTCGTCTATATGTGTCGCCAACTGGGCAACAGCTTTTTTTTCTTCGTCAATAACCTGACATGCAATATATTTTATCTCTTCTGATGTCTTCAACACTAAAAAAAATTTGCAGTTTACGGAAAAATATGTAACTTTGTATTTGATTATCTCATTATTTCGGTATAACGCAACATTGGGAATAATAGTATTTGATGACCGACATTAATCTGCAACAAAAGCTAAAAGAAATCTTCGGCTTCGATAATTTCAAGGGTGACCAGGAGAAGATTATTCGCAGCATTCTCGCAGGCAACGACACTTTTGTCATCATGCCTACGGGCGGTGGCAAGTCGCTCTGCTACCAGCTCCCTGCCATGATCCTCGACGGCACCACCATCGTGGTGTCGCCCCTCATCGCCCTGATGAAGAACCAGGTCGACGCCGTCCGCTACACCTCCGGCACCAACGCCGTGGCCCACTTCCTCAACTCTTCCCTCAACAAGCAGCAGGTCACCGAAGTCAAGGAAGACCTCCTCAAAGGCGGCACCAAACTGCTCTACGTGGCACCCGAGACCCTCTCGCGCGAAGACACCATAGAATTCGTCAGACAACTTAAAATCACCTTCTTCGCCATCGACGAGGCACACTGCATCTCGGAGTGGGGTCACGACTTCCGCCCCGAATACCGGCGGCTCCGCAACGCCATCAACCAAATCAACGACAAAGTCCCTCTTCTGACCCTCACAGCTTCGGCAACGCCCAAGGTGCAGCAGGACATCATACGCAACCTCAAGATGGAGAACGCCCAACTCTTCGTCTCCAGCTTCAACCGTCCCAACCTCTACTACGAGGTACGCCCCAAACCCGCCGAAGTGCTTGTCCTCCACAAGGAGATAATCAAATTCATAAAGGAAAACAGCGGCAAGAGCGGCATCATCTACTGCCTCACACGCAAACGCGTCGAAAGCCTCGCCGAACTCCTCGTCATCAACGGCATCAAGGCCCTCCCCTACCATGCAGGCCTCGATGCCAAGACACGTGCCGAGAACCAGGACAAGTTCCTCATGGAAGAGGTCGACGTCATCGTCGCCACCATAGCCTTCGGCATGGGCATCGACAAACCCGACGTTCGCTTCGTCATCCACTACGACATACCTAAGAGCCTCGAAGGCTACTACCAGGAAACCGGACGCGCCGGGCGCGACGGCGGCGAAGGCAAATGCATAGCCTTCTATTCCGAACACGATGTCGAACGGCTCTACAAGTTCTTCACCGACAAGAACATCACCGAGCAGGAGATGGCTCGCCAACTGGTGCAGGAGATGGTCTCCTACGCCGAGAGTGCAGCCTGCCGCCGAATGAACATCCTGCGATACTTCGGCGAAGACTATGACCAGCCCAACTGCGGATGCTGCGACAACTGCATCCATCCTAAACCACGCGTCGAGACAAAGGAGGAGATGGTCTACGTCCTCGAGACTATCCTGGCGATGAAACAAGCCTTCAAAGCCCAGGAGATAGTGGATGTCATCATGGGGCGTTCCAACACCCACACGCGAACCTACAAGCACCACCTCCTCGAACAGTTCGGCAAAGGCACCGACCGCGACGAGCTCTACTGGAAAGCCGTCATACGCGGCGCACTCATCGAAAAGCTGCTGTATAAGGAGGTCGAACAATTCGGCATCCTTAAGATCACACCGGGCGGATTCCGCTACATCAAGAATCCCTACACCTTGATGATTCCCTGCGACCACGACTACACAGGCACCGCACTCGACGACGACGACGAGCTGATGGCTGGCGGCGGCGGCTCGGCAGCCGGCGACGAAGTGCTCTACAACCAACTCAAACTCCTACTACGCGACATCGCACAAAAGGAGAACCTGGCACCCTACGTCATCTTCGAGGAGCGCTCACTCAAGGACATGACCATCCAATACCCCTGCACCATCGAGGAACTCAGCCGCTGCACCGGCGTAGGCATTGCCAAGGCCCAACGCAACGGCGAGCCTTTCGTGGAACTCATCAAACGCTATGTCGAGGAAAACGAGATCGAACGCCCTCAGGACATCGTGGTACGCTCCACCGTCAACAAGTCGGGCAATAAGGTCTACATCATCAAGGCCATCGACCGACAGATGCCCCTCGAAGACATCGCTCGCGGCAAAGGACTGAAAATGGACGACCTCATCACCGAAATGGAACATATCCTCTCCTCGGGCACCAAACTCAACATCGACTACTATATCGACGCCAATATCGAGCAAGAGCACCAGGATGTGCTGCTCGACTACTGGCACGACGCCGAAAGCGACTCCCTCGACGACGCCTACAAGGAATTCGAGGACGACCCCGACTACACCCATGAAGAAATCCGACTCATGAGAATAAAATTCCTCACCTCCGAAGGCTTCTGATTGAAATACCCCGCCTACCATGCCTACCCCGCCTACCCCGCCTACCCCCCCTACCCCGCCTACCATGCCTACCCCGCCTACCATGCCTACCCCGCCTACCATGCCTACCCCGCCTACCATGCCTACCCCGCCTACCATGCCTACCCCGCCTACCATGCCTACCCCGCCTACCCCGCCTACCCC
>JAFSKP010000110.1 GCA_017448905.1 Bacteroidales bacterium
ACTCAACAATTCAACAGAAGTCGATAAACTAGGCTACAACAACTCAACAATTCAACAACTCAACAATTCAACAGAAGTCGATAAACTAGGCTACAACAACTCAACAACTCAACAACTCAACAATTCAACAGAAGTCGATAAACTAGGCTACAACAACTCAACAACTCAACAACTCAACAATTCAACAGATTTCGACCTCCATCGTCCCTATATCGACAACGTGGTGCTGGTGTCGCCAAGCGGCAAGCCCATGCGTCGCGAACCCGACCTCATCGACGTCTGGTTCGACAGTGGCGCAATGCCCTACGCGCAAATCCATTATATGGGCGAAGAACTGAAAGAGAGCCAGTTCCCTGCCGACTTCATCGCCGAAGGCGTCGACCAGACCCGCGGTTGGTTCTACACCCTGCACGCTATCGCCACCATGTGCTTCGACAGCGTAGCTTTCAAGAACGTCATCTCCAACGGCCTCGTCCTCGACAAGAACGGCAACAAGATGTCGAAGCGTCTGGGCAACGCCGTCGACCCCTTCGAGACCATCAAGAAATACGGCCCCGACGCAACACGCTGGTACATGATCACCAACAGCCAGCCGTGGGACAACCTCAAGTTCGACACCGAGGGCGTCGACGAGGTTCGCCGCAAGCTCTTCGGCACACTCTTCAACACCTACAGCTTCTTCGCCCTCTATGCCAACATCGACGGCTTCGAATACAAGGAGGCCGACCTCCCCGCCGAACGCCGTCCCGAGATTGACCGCTGGATTCTCAGCGAGCTGAACACCTTGGTGAAGACCGTCGACGAGGCTTACGCCGACTACGAGCCTACCCGTGCCGGACGCGCCATCAGTCAGTTTGTCGACGCCTACCTCAGCAACTGGTACGTTCGCCTCAGTCGCCGCCGCTTCTGGAAAGGCGAATACAGCGACGACAAGATTTCGGCCTATCAGACACTCTACACCTGCCTCGAGACCCTGGCACGCCTCATGTCGCCCATCGCTCCCTTCTTCAGCGAGCGTATGTATCAGGACCTCAACGCTGTAACCCATCGCCTCGATGCAGAGTCGGTGCATCATGCAGCCTTTCCAGAGGTGCATGAGGAACTTATCGTCAAGTCGCTCGAGGAGCGCACCCAGCTGGCGCAGAAAATCTGTTCCATGGGTCTCTCGCTTCGCAAGAAGAGCAACCTCCGTGTACGCCAGCCGCTTTCGAAGATTGTCATCCCTGCCAACAGCGACCAGCTCCGCCAGCAAGTGGAACAAGTAAAGAATCTCATCTGTAGCGAGCTGAATGTCAAGGATGTCGAGTTCCTGGCCGCCGACAACAACCTGCTTGTCAAGAGCATCAAGCCCAACTTCAAGACCCTCGGTCCCCGCTACGGCAAGATAATGAAGTCGATAGCTGCCGCGGTCACCTCGTTCACGCAGGTGCAAATCAACGCCCTCGAGGCTGCAGGCCGCTGCGATCTTACTGTCGACGGACAGCCTGTCGAGCTGAGCCTTACCGACGTCGAAATCACCACTCAGGACATCCCTGGTTGGGTGGTAGCCACCGAAGGCAACCTCACCGTGGCTCTCGACATCACGCTGACTCCTGATCTGGTCAACGAGGGTATTGCTCGCGAGATTGTCAACCGTATCCAGAATATCCGCAAGGAAGCCTTCGATGTCACCGACCGTATCACCGTGACCCTTGAAAGTGGCGTGTGGGATGACGCCGTCCAGACCCACCGCCTCTACATCTGCAGCGAAACCCTCGCCGAACAGTTCTCCTTGGCCCCCTCCATCAACGACCCCGCAGCACAAACCATCGAAATCGTCGAAGGCACCCCCGCCAAAATCCTAATCAGAAGAGTGTAAACCAACGGCGACATCCGTTTCCTGCAACCCATAGCTTTGGAAGATTGGATGATAACTTTCATCAGGGGGAATTTCGAGGATGGTGGACAGTCAATCAGCGGTGTGCAGATTAAGAGAGACTGCGAGACGGTAGAGTGCCAACCCCCAAACGTGCCATAGAGCAAATGAACAGGATGGGTTTATTATGAAACAGATAGAGGTCGTCGCGGCAATCATACAGGATAACGAAGGCCGCGTCTTCGCCACGCAACGCGGATACGGCGAGTGGAAAGGCTGGTGGGAGTTCCCCGGCGGAAAGATGGAGTCAGGGGAAACGCCCGAGCAAGCGTTGAAACGTGAGATATGGGAGGAGCTGTCGACGGTGATAGGCGTTGATGAGCTTTTTTGTACGGTGGAGTATGATTATCCGGCCTTTCACCTCAAGATGCATTGCTACCTCTGCTCGCTGTTGACGGAAACACTTCATCTGAATGAACACGAGGCAGCACGATGGCTCGTCAACGACGAACTGGATTGCGTCGAGTGGCTACCGGCGGATCGGCAAGTGATACTTGATTTACAGAATCGACTAAAATGATAGTATTCATTGATACAGAGGTGAATCCGCAGACGAAGACGGTGACGGATTATGGAGCGGTCAGGGAGGACGGCGCAATCCTGCACTCCTGTTCCAGGTCCGACTTCGATGCCTTTGTGTCGGGATGCAACGTGGTGTGTGGGCATAATATCATCAATCATGACCTGAAATACACTGCGTTGAGAGAAAATCCGACGATAGTCGACACGCTGTTTCTTTCGCCCCTGTTGTTCCCCAAACGGCCTTACCATCATCTGGTGAAGGACGACAAGCTGCAGGTGGACGAGCTGAACAATCCTGTGAACGACTCGATGAAGGCTCGCGATTTGCTGAATGACGAGATTGCAGCTTGGAATCGGTTGTCACCTGACAGACAGGAGATATATTATCAACTGCTACATGATACTATCCAATTTGGAGGATTCTTCAAATACATAAACTACATCTCGCCTAGGCAACTGTCTTTCCTTGGTAGAATCCTAAGGACACAACCCGAATGGAGACGGCTGATTATGAATGAGTATGAAGGCAGGGTGTGTAGTCATTCCGATTTTGAAACATTGGCCAGCCACTATCCGATAGAACTGGCCTACTGTCTGGCTGTGATTGGAGCAGACGACATCTTCTCCATTACCCCGGCATGGGTTCTACGCAACTACCCTCAGGTAATCAGTGTGATGGACTTGCTGCGCAACACGTCGTGCAGCAGTTGTGGGTATTGCCATAGCCAGCTGGATGCACATAATGGCCTGAAGGAATTCTTCGGATATGATGAGTTCCGTATCTTCGATGGCATCCCGATGCAGCAGCAAGCCGTAGAATCGGCCATACGTGGAGAGTCGTTGCTGACGATATTCCCGACCGGTGGAGGCAAGAGCCTTACATTCCAGCTGCCGGCATTGATGGCAGGGCGAAACACGCATGGGCTGACGGTGGTCATCTCTCCGCTACAATCTCTGATGAAAGACCAGATTGACAACCTGGCTGCATGCGGCATCAGCGATGCGGTGACTATCAACGGTCTGCTCGACCCCATTGAACGTGCCACAGCCATTGGGCAGGTGGCTGACGGCACAGCCAACCTGCTTTATATCGCCCCCGAAATGCTGCGTAGCAAGACCATTGAGCGACTGCTTACAGACAGGAATGTCGTCCGGTTCGTGATCGATGAGGCACACTGCTTTTCTGCATGGGGGCACGATTTCCGTGTGGACTATCTCTATATCGGCGACTTTATACGCAATCTGCAAGAGAAGAAACAATTGAGCAATCCGATTGCGATTTCCTGTTTTACTGCAACGGCAAAGCAGAAGGTAATCAGCGATGTCTGTGACTATTTCAGAGCCAGGCTGGGCCTGGAGCTGAAAGTCTTTGCTGCCAGTGCCGAGCGAAAGAACCTGCACTATTCAGTACTTCATGCCGATACTGCAGACGAGAAATACAATCTGCTCCGCTCGCTGATATTGGGCCACAAATGTCCTACGATAGTCTATGTCTCCCGCACCCGACGCACACGCGAGTTGGCGCAGCATCTGGTCAAAGACGGCATACGTGCGTTGCCGTTCAACGGGAAGATGGAGGCTGCGGAGAAAGTGAAGAACCAGAACGCTTTCATGAGTGGCGAGGTGCAGGTCATCGTTGCCACTTCGGCTTTCGGTATGGGAGTCGACAAGAAAGATGTAGGACTAGTGGTACACTACAACATCAGCGACTCGCTGGAGAACTACGTGCAGGAGGCTGGCCGTGCCGGTCGTGACCCGGCGATGCAGGCAGATTGCTTCGTGCTGTATGCAGACAGCGACTTGGACAAACATTTCATGCTGCTCAACCAGACCAAGCTCAGCATCAGCGAGATTCAGCAGGTATGGAAGGCGATAAAAGAGCTGACTGCGAAGCGGGACAATGTCAGTTGCTCGCCATTGGATATAGCCCGACAAGCCGGTTGGGGCGACGAGCTGGAAGACCTCGAAACCCGCGTTAAGGCAGCCATCGCGGCGCTTGAGGATGCAGGTTTTATCCAGAGAGGAAGCAACTCGCCGCATGTCTTTGCCACGGGCATTGCCGTGAAGAATATGGAAGAGGCACGTCGTAAGCTGACGGGCTCGCAACTCTTCGATGAGCAGTCGCGCGAAGAGGCTGTCCGCATCATCAAGTCGCTAATCAGCGCACGCGCGACAACAGAAGTCAGGGGGGCTGAGGCGGAGAGCCGTGTCGACTATCTGGCAGACATCCTTGGCATGAGCAAGGAGACGGTCATTCGCAACATCAACCTGATGAGGCAGGACGGACTGTTGGCTGACAGCCGCGACATGCAGGCGTGGGTTTCGAAGGGTACATCGCAGCGCAACCTGGACATCATACTGAAGCTGGAACAGTTCCTTTTGCAAAGGCTCGCAACAGAACCGCAAAGGGTGAACTACAAGGAGTTGAATGATGAGGCACAGAAAGCAGGGCTGACCTATTCAAACGTCAAACGTATGAGGATGCTGTTACATTTCCTTTCCCTCAAAGGTTATGTCCACAAGCAGGAACATCGGTCCAGCGAGAGTGTGAGTGTACGTCTGCAGGCTTCGAAGGAGGTGGCCATGTCGCGTTTTGAACGACGAATCGATATCTGCCGTTTCATCATTGACAAGCTCGGTGCCGACAGAGATGCCAGCAAGGATATGTCGCTTGTCAACTTCTCCGTTGTAGAACTTCTCAATCAGTTTGTTGCCGACCAGCAGGGGCTGATGTTCGCTGAACGGGAGAAGCCTACCATAGCAGATGTCGAGGAGGCACTGCTCTACCTCTCCAAGACCGAGTTGATGAAGATTGAGGGTGGTTTCATCGTTATCTATAATACTATGCAGATCGGTCGCATCGTTGACCGTCGCACACGATATGGCAAGGAGCAGTACCGCCTGCTCGATGAGTTCTACAAGCAGCGTATCCGTCAGATTCACATCGTCGGTGAATATGCCAACCTTATGGTTCGCGACTACGATGCCGCGCTCCGTTTCGTGAACGACTATTTCACCATGGACTTCCGCAAGTTCATCAATCTGTATTTCAAAGAGGATCGTCGTACACAGATTGACAAGAACATCACACCCGCCAAATACAACAAGCTCTTCGGTGAGCTGTCTGCCCGGCAACGTGAGATTATCGACGACAAGCAGTCGAAGTATATCGTTGTGGCGGCGGGTCCCGGCAGCGGCAAGACACGTGTGCTGGTGCACAAGTTGGCCTCGCTTCTGCTGCTTGAGGATGTAAAGCACGAACAGTTGCTGATGCTTACCTTCTCGCGAGCGGCGGCCACCGAGTTCAAGAAACGCCTTATCGAACTGGTTGGCAACGCGGCTCACTATGTGGACATCAAGACGTTCCATTCCTACAGCTTCGACCTCATCGGGAAGCAGGGAAACCTGGACGAGGCCAGAGATGTGGTGCAGCGTGCTGCCGAGATGATTGAAAATGGCGAGGTAGAGCAGTCGAAGATTGCCAAGAGTGTGCTTGTCATCGACGAAGCGCAGGACATGGGTTCCGACGACTTCCGACTGGTTCAGGCACTGATACACCAGAACGAGGAAATGCGCGTGATCGCCGTAGGCGACGACGACCAGAATATCTATGCCTTCCGTGGCTCGGATTCCCGATATATGCAATCGCTTGTTGCATACGAAGGCGCTCGGCTGTACGAGATGACGGACAACTATCGTTCCTCGAAAGCTGTTGTCGCATGTGCCAACCGCTATGTCAGTCACATCCCTCGCCGAATGAAGCGAACCCTCATCCATTCAGCCACAGGCGAGCAAGGCAAGGTAGTGACGCTCAAATCACTGCAAAATGCTGAAATCGACCTCCAGGGTAGCACGGCTGTACTAACTCGCACCAACGAGGAAACCATGCAGGTGGCATACGAACTGGAGCAACGAGGCCTACATGCGACAATAGCCCAGTCGATGGGTGGATTCCGTTTCGGCAACCTCGCCGAAATCCGATATTTCCTCAAGCAAATTGGTGATGATGAAGGCGTGGCAATATCCAATGAAAGATGGGAGGACGCCAAGCAGCGTACCATTCAGGCATACGCATCAAGCACATGCCTGGCTATTATGAATCATTTCTTTACCGATTTTGAAGTGACTCATAAAGCCTTTTACCGAAGCGATTTGCGAGAATTTATTTTCGAGTCGGACATTGAGGATTTCATCGCTGCCGACGACCGTTCCCTCTTTGTCAGCACCATCCACAAGGCAAAAGGTCGTGAATTCGACAACGTCTATCTCCTCTCCCCTGTGCCGGACGGGCAGGACATCAACGATATGCGAGCCTACTACGTTGGGCTGACGCGTGCAAAACGAAACCTTTACCTCGTTACAAATCCTCCTGCTGATTATCCCTCCATCTCCATAGCGTTGGGTATGCGCGATGTCTGGCTTGACTTCTTCAAAGGCCGCAAGGATACTGTACTCCGCCTGCGTAGCGGCGACAGCCTGAAATACAGGGACGGCATCCTCCTCAACTACCAGGACGTCAGCGTCGCCGCATTGTCCGCGTCGGGCAAGGACAAGCTCAAAGCCTGGACAGACAAAGGCTACGTCGTCACTGCCGCCAAGGTGAGCTATACCTTGGCATGGCGCCCTCTAGACTCTAAAACCGAATACGCCGTTTGTCTGGCTAACCTAGTGCTCTCGAAAACCTGAGCATAGAATGGCGTGACGGCTCGTTGTCCTGGCGGCACTCTATCCTCCTGCTCGCACAATGCCCCCTCCACACGAGCCACGCCCATGCCCCTCCTCGCGTGCTACCGGCTCTTGTGCCCCTTGCAGCAGAGCCTCAGACAGCGAATCAAATAAATTTAGCCGCTGACAGTGCGGCGGTGGCTGCCGCCTCCTCTTGAATGGGATTCTGTCGTCTCCCCCTCGGTTGCCTTTTACAGTGAATCGGTGATGATTTCTGCGATGTCTTTTTCGCTCAGCGGAGCGTATGCCTGGTCCAGTCCTTCGCCAACGGCGATGTGGTGTGCCATCTCGCCGATGCGGCTGTCGTCGATGCCCACCTCGCGCAGGTGCATCGGGATGCCGATGCTCTCGAAGAAACGGTACGTCTCGTCGATGGCCCGTTCGGCAATCTCGCGCTCGGGCAGCGTGGCGTCGATGCCGAAGACGTTGATGCCGTATTTCACGAAGCGTGGCAGCGTGTGGTCGTCCAGGATGTGCCGCATCCACCGCGGCGTGATGATGGCCAGACCCTCGCCATGCGTGATGTCGTAGTAGGCGCTGAGTGCATGCTCGATGCCGTGGCAGGGCCAGCCACTAGGACTGTTGCCAAGCGACAGGATGCGGTTGCAACCGTAGGTGCAGCAGAGCATCATCTCTGCACGCGCCGTGTAGTCTTCGGGGTTCTCAAGGCAGCGGCGACCGTTGACCATCAGGCTGCGCAGCATCGACTCGCAGAAGCCGTCGTTGAGCAGCGTCGTCTCTTCGGTGAAGTATTGCTCGATAGTGTGGTTCATGGCATCGGCAATGCCGGCGGCGGTCTGCTTACGGCTCACTGTGAAGGTGTAGGTGGGGTCGAGAAACGACACTCGCGGATAGAGCAGCGGGTCGATGTAGCCAATCTTGTCGTTGGTCTCGCTGCGCGAGATGACGCCACCGGCGTCGTACTCGCTGCCCGTGGCAGCGAGCGTGATGATGTCGACGATAGGCAGGGCGGCCTGCGCCTTGACCTTGTAGGTGATGAGATCCCACGGGTCGCCCTCGTAGCAGGCTCCCGCCGCGATGGCCTTTGAGCAGTCGAGCACCGAGCCACCCCCCACGGCTAGGATGACATCGACCTTATGCTCCTTGCTCAGGCGAACACCCTCCAGCACGCTGGGGTCGTACTTGGGGTTGGGCTGGATGCCGCTGAGCTCGATGATTTCATTGCCTTTCAACAGCTCATACACTTTCTGGTAAAGACCTATCTTCTTGATACTTCCTCCTCCGTAGGTGAGGAGAACCTTTTTTCCGAACTGTGCCATCACCGACGGCAACTTCTCAACAGCGCCCTTCCCAAAGATGAGACGCGTAGGGGTCATGTAATCAAAATTCTGCATTGTTATCTGTTTTTTTTTAGCAACCTTTAAAGAATAAGTTGTATTAATAATGCTTCTAAATTGTTGTATCCCAGCAATAATCTTTCATTAAACCTTAAAACTCAAACTTTATTTAGATGTAGCATAGTAACGTTACGGGTGCATTTTTATTGTGCCAGTCGAAGCTCTCAACCAAAAAAAATTGGCAGGCTATCCTCGACAATAAACGAAACCGTGGCCTGAACAAGAACCAAGGCACGCTGGTTACCCGGTTGGCAAACCCTGACGGCGCTAATCATTCAGTGCAAGTCCTCCTAGTGATGTTTCTTTATAGAGGCTGGGAATGTCTTTCCCTGTGAGCTTCATGGTGCGCACCACCTTGTCGAAGCTTATGATATGCCTTCCGTCGCTCATCATGGCGTAAATGTTGATGTCGAGTGCGCGCAGCGCAGCCATGGCATTCCGCTCGATGCAGGGTATCTGCACCAGTCCGCAGAGGGGGTCGCAAGTGAGTCCCAGGTTGTGCTCCATGGCCATCTCGGCTGCATATTCAATCTGTTTGGGACTTCCGCCGAAGAGCTGGTTGCTGGCCACCGCGGCCATCACGCAGGCACTGCCCACCTCCCCTTGGCAGCCCACCTCAGCACCGCTGATGCTGGCGTTGGTCTTGATGACATTGGCGAATAGCCCCGCCGTAGCCATAGCTCTCAGTATTTCGCGGTCGCTGAAGCCATGGTTCTTCTTGAGGTGATAGAGTACGGCCGGAAGCACACCGCTGGAACCGCACGTCGGAGCGGTGACGATACGTCCACCGCAGGCATTCTGCTCGCTGGTCGCAAGGGCGTATGCGATAACCAGGGCGCGGCTCTGGAGCGAGGGCTTGAATGCGGAAGCACGGATGTAGTATTGGTGAGCCTTGGAGCGGAGATGAAGTCCCCCGGCAATGACGCGGTCGTCCTGCAGTCCCTCTTCGATGGTCTGCTGCATCTGCTGCCACATCTCGCCAAGGTAGAGCCACAGGCTCCCGTCCTCGCATTGCTCCACATACTCCCAAAACGAGAGCCCTTCGCGGTCGATATACGCCATGATTTCTTTCATGGTGTTGTGCGGATAGACCTCGCCCTCGGGCGTGATGCCCATAGGCACCTCCCCCTCCTCAGTGGACAGGTAGCCGCCACCGATGCTGTAGACCAGCCATGAATCGAACGGACGCTCGCCCTTTTGAGGAGCAGGCGTGTCAAAGGCCTCGAAAAGCATGCCGTTGGGGTGGAAAGCCTTGACGATGTCAGGTCGCCACACGATTTCGACCTCCTTGGGTGACAGCCCTCTGGTGACGGCCCTGTCAGTGTGGTGACCCTTGCCCGTGGCTGCCAGCGAGCCATAGAGTGTGACGCGGTAACGGCTTGCATTCCTCGTACGCGTGGCAAATATCTCGGCCGCACGGTGAGGTCCCATGGTGTGGCTGCTGCTTGGCCCGAGTCCTGACTTATATATCTTCTTGATTGTCTCCATGCAAAAGTTTGATTAATGATATTATCCCAATAGGACATCCATCGCCATCATCAGTACAAACCCCGTGGCAAAGCCGAGGGTCGAGAGATTGGTATGGCGCCCCTGGGCGGTCTCCGGGATGAGATCCTCGACCACCACATACATCATTGCACCAGCAGCAAAAGCCAAGAGCCACGGAAGCGCGACCCCCAGGGCTGATGCAAGCAGCAGAATGGCGATGGAGCCGACGGGTTCGACAACGCCGCTCAGCGAGCCGATGAGAAATGCACGCCATCGTGAATTGCCTTCGGCGTACATTGGCATTGATATGATTGCACCCTCGGGAATGTTCTGAATCGCGATGCCAATAGAGACAGCCATAGCGGCAGTGAGTGTCAGCCCCTGTGTCCCGCCGGCGAAGACAACACCTACTGCCATGCCTTCCGGCAGGTTGTGGATGGTGACGGCGAGAGCAAGCATGGCCGTCCGCGAGAGACGGCTGCGGAGACCCTCGGCACTGGTTGCACCGTTGTGGAGGTGGGGCGTCAGCTCGTCGATCAGCAGCAGAAAGCCCATGCCTATCAGAAAGCCCCCTGCGGCGGGCACTATGCCGCCATATGAAAGCGGATGCCCTTGCGCCCCGGCCATCTCTATTGACGGTATCAGCAGTGACCAGACGCTGGCAGCCACCATCACACCGCTGGCGAAGCCCAGCAGTGTTTTCTGCAGTCGGTCGGGAATCTCTCTTTTCATGAAAAACACGAAAGAAGAACCCAGCACCGTGCCAGCCAATGGAAGCAATATTCCTGCGATTATTGCACTCATGTCTCGTCAGCTGTCTGTAGTGGTCGGCATCTATTTCTGGACTTCGTGGAGCTCCACTTCGTAGATGAGGGTCGAGTAGGGGGGGATTCCGTCGTCGCCTTGAGCACCGAAAGCCATCTCGCAGGGAAAATAGAAGCGGTAGGTGCTGCCGGCGGGCATCATGCAGAACCCCTCGAAGAGGCCAGGCATGAGTTCGGGTCCCACCACGTGGGTGATGGGCTCGCGATTGCCGTAGGTCTGGTCGAAGATGTGACCGTTGATGAGGCTGCCCTTATAGTCGAAAACCACCACACTGCCCATCTCGGCGACAGGGCCGTTGCCTTGTTTGAGGACTTCGTAGTAGAAGCCTTTGTCGCTTTTCTTGACATTGGGTCTCTCTTGGATGAGCTTGGCGAAATAAGTCTCTTCGCGTTTCCGGGTCTCGGCCATCTGATCTTCCTGGTTCATCTTGCGGTTCATGTAGGCGCGTTGGTCGAGTTCCATGAGCATCATGGAGGTCTGCTGCTGGGTGAACGGCTGCTGTTTGCTGTCGAGAGTGGCGTAGATGGCCTGTAAGAGCAGTTCGCGGTTGATGTCGATGCCTGTGGCGGCGATGTTTTGTGCCACGGAGAAGCCGAGTGCCCAGCTCAGGCTGTCGCTCTGGTTGGTGAATGCGGGAACCTTATCGGTGTCGACAACGACGGTGCTGCTCTTGTGGCACGAGACGAGGAGTGTGATGCAGAGTGCTGCAAAAAATATTTTTTTCATGAATAAAAGTTTTGCGGGTTAGGATTTATGGTTTTCAATTCATAAGGTATTCTATATAATTTCACTATTCACTATTCACTATTCACTAATATCCTAAAATTTTCAGCATCGACTTATGGCTCTGCTCTTTGGCGAAGAGTTTGGTGGTGTAGTCTCCGTTTTCGTCCTTGTCGATGATGATGTGTTTTGGGGCAGGGATAAGGCAGTGTTGGATGCCGCCGTAGCCGCCGAGACTCTCCTGGTAGGCACCGGTGTGGAAGAAACCGATGTAGAGTGGGTCGTCCTTCTGCAGCTTGGGCAGGAAGATGGCGTTGGCGTGCGAGTCGGCGTTGTAGTAGTCCTCGCTGTCGCAGGTAAGGCCTCCAAGGAAGACGCGACGGTATTCGCAGTCCCAGTGGTTGATGGGCAACATGATGAATCGCTGGTTGATGCCCCATGTGTCGGGCAGCGTGGTGATGAACGACGAGTCAATCATATACCACAACTCGCGGTCGTTCTGCTGTTTCTGGTCGAGAATGCTGTAGAGTGTCGCGCCGCTCTCGCCCACGGTGAAGGAACCGAATTCGGTGAAGATGTTCGGCTCCTCGACGCCTCGGTTGGCGCAGATGTTCTTGATCTGGGCCAATATTTCCTCGGCCATGTACTCGTAGTCGTATGTCGCCGCCAGCGAGCTTTTTATAGGGAAGCCGCCGCCGATGTTGAGCGAGTCGAGTTCAGGACAGACATGCTTGAGGTCGCAATAAACGTTGACGCACTTCGAAAGCTCGTTCCAATAGTAGGCAGTGTCGCGGATGCCGGTGTTGATGAAGAAGTGCAGCATCTTGAAAGAGTACCTCGGGTTGTTCTTGATGGCTTCTTCGTAGAAGGAGACTATGTCGTGGTAGCGTATGCCGAGTCGCGAGGTGTAGAAGTCGAATTTGGGCTCTTCCTCGGAGGCAATACGTATGCCGAGGTTTAGTTGAGATTTGAGAGTTGAGATTTGGGAGTTGGCTGACGCGGTTTTTTCTTGGAGACACTGGTCGAGCATCGCGAACTCGTTTTTGTTGTCGAGGATAGGGATGACATTGTGGAATCCGTCGTTGAAGATGTCGACTATATTCTCGATGTACTGTTCTTTCTTGAAGCCGTTGCAGACTATCACCTTGTCTTTGCCGATAAGTTCCTGGGAATGCAGCTCTTGTATAAGGTTGATATCGAAGGCACTCGAGGTCTCAAGGTTTATGTCGTTTTTCAACGCTTCTTCCATCACGAAGCTGAAATGGCTGCTCTTGGTGCAGTAGCAGTAATTGTATGAGCCTTTGTAGTCGGTCTTGGCAATGGCAACGTTGAACATCCTTTTCGCCCTCTGTATCTGCGAGCTAATCTTCGGCAAATAGGTAATCTTCAAGGGAGTACCATATTGCTTGATTATCTCCATCAGTGGGATGTCGTGGAAATAGAGCTCACCGTCCTCAGTCCTGAATTCATCCTGCGGGAACTCGAAGGTCTGGTCGATTAGGTCATAATACTTGTTTCTCATCTGTTGGCTTCTGTTGTGTGATGGTTACTGTTTCTTTTGTGCTAGCGGATGCAAAAGTACACACTTTTTTGTTTTATTCGCCCTCAATTATGGATTATTTGATAAACGCATTATAACTTGCTAATTTTCATTGCAGACTGACAATAAAATAAATCGGTGCGGTGCTGTGATTTGCCTTTTGTTTTATCTGGATCGGTATTTTTTGATGAAAATAACTCTGTCGGATTGTCATTGATATTGCAATCCGACAGAGTTACTTTGCCGATCTTTTTTGCCGGTGTCAGTTCTTGATGAATTTCGAGACTGCCCTCATTCCGTCGTTGGATATGGCTTGAATCAGATGGATGCCGTTCGACAGGTTGCTGATGTCGATGGTGGTTTCCGTTTCTTGTGTTGAGGCTCCACCGAGTTCGCGTGCAATCAGGATGCGTCCGGTTATGTCCGTTATGACAATCCTCGATAGATTCTTGTAGCTGATGGTTATGCTGTTGTGTGCGGGATTGGGATAAACCAAGAGTGGATGGTTGTACGGTTGGGGGTCGCTGTCGATTCCGACAGTGCCGTTGACATTCACTACGGTTGACGCTTCTGCACTGCAGCGTCCATTGTATGCTGTGACAGTGTAGGTCGTCGTTCTTGTGGGGTATATGTCGATGACGGGATGACGCTCCCCGCTGTTCCAGATGTAGCGGCTGCCACCTGTTGCGGTCAGACGTACGGTCTCGCCGGCGTCGATGGTGACATCGCCGCCCTGGATGGCTGGTTGTGGCATCGGCATGATGGTGAGCGTCAGGCCATAAACGACATCGTTTCTGGTGATGGTTATTTGGTGTGTGCCTTCGTCCAGCATGCCGGTGGCCAGTGTGGTGTCAAGCAGTGTGTATCCTGCCCCGGAGCAAATGGTGTCGTTGATGTAGATGTAGGCTGTTCCGGAGAGGGGGATTCTAAGGTTGTCAACGAAAGCGGCATCCTCGCCTTCCTCGGCGTAGTAGTCTTTGGCGTATGCGAAACGCAGAGTGTGTGAGCCCGCTGTTACGGGATAGGATGCACGGGTCCAGCCGACTTCGCCCGACTCCTGCAGCATGAGCGTGTTGTCGATATAGAAGTTGAATTTGTCGTAGTCTTCCTCCGACGAGACACGGTAGTAGAACGAGATGCTGTCGTCGCCCGATGTGGTGAATGACAGCCTTGTATCAGATGTCTTCCTGCTGCCGGCATTGGCATTCCAGGTTTTGGAGCGTATGCAATAGTTGCCCTCGTAAGGATTGGAGGATGTTATCTCCCAGGGATAGGTGCCTTGCGTCCATGTGTGGTCGCCCCAAGTGCCATCGTTGAAGGTTATGTTTTCGTAAGGGATGCCGAAGACCACCATGAGGCTGTCGGTGAACTGAATCTCGTCGTTGGCTATGGTGTACAGCATCGGGACAATGCGGTTTATCGGCTCGGTTTCGGTGGTGGTGACTGTATATTGTTTGGTAATCTGACCTTGCTCGGACAGTGAGAAGGGAGCCGCGTCGCCGCTGACGGTGATTGTCGGGTCGAGGCAAAGGATTGATGCTGTGGCGTTGGGGAGTGGCGCATGACCGTCGTTCCTGCTTACGATGGTCAGTTGCGAGGTCTGTGTGCTGCCTGTTGCTTCGGCCAGGCTATGGCTCTCGGTTATAACTTTCGGGGCGTTGATTGGGAAATTGAAGCGTGCAGTGGAACGTTTGCTCACATCGTTGGACTGCGACCAGCGTAGGATGACACTGATTGTCGCTGTTTTCTGGTCAGCCACGTCGTTCCATACCAGGGCAGAGCATCTACCGCCGAGAGTCATCTCTGCATCGGCGTCAAGCCCTCCGTTGAGGGCAATGATGCCTGTGGTGTCGATGAGGATGTTGTCGTTGGCGCTGCGGAACTCAATCCATAGGCTGTCGGCAGCTTCGATGCCGATGTTCTTGAGAGTGATGTCGAACGCGACGGTCTTTCCTGCTTCAACATTTCCGGACGGAACCATGTCGATGGCTTTGACGTAAGTACCTATAGGCATGATTGTCACAGCCTTGAATTGCTGTCTGTATCCTTGTGCCGATGCTGCTATTTCGTAGTTGCCGGATGTGATGTTGTCGCTGTTGCTGATGGAGAGGGTGGCGTTGCCGCTCGCGTCGGCATAGGCGGCTGCTATGAGGTTGAGTTCTTCATCGGTAAGGGCTACATAGGCGTAAGGTGCGGCTTGGACTTCTATATTGTTCTGTCCCAGAGGGATGACATCGGGGGCTGTCACTGTCATGGTTTGAGCCTGTCCGTGGATGTAGGGCATCACTGACGGGTCGCCCATGAGGTGGTAGATCTCCCAATAGTAGTTTTTCATGGAGGTCTCTGCGGTACTGCTCTGGACGGCCATGTTGCCGGCGAACATCATGGCGCCTGTCGTTATGTGCCATGCGGAGAATGCTTCACCATGGGTGTGGAAGAGTCTGTCGTACATGCCGAGATTGCCGGCGTTGTAGTTTGTGCTCATGGTGGCAGAGATCTGCGAACGGGGTCCCATCGACCAGTACACGTCTTCGTCCCAGTAGGTCACTTCGCTGGCACCGATGTATGCCACTGCTCCTGCATTGTTGCCCTTACGGAGGAGGGCCTCGCCGAGGCAGGCGGCTATCTGGTAGCTGTTGGTAAGGCAGCAGTTGCCGATCATGACCATCGGTTTGTCCTGGTTTGTCATATTCTCGACGTCGCTCACGGTGAATTGAGGGGTGGCCCACATGGTCTTGTCGCCATGTGCTGAGTAGTTGACCAGACCGCAGCCGTTGTTGTAGAGGCTCTTCAGGGCAGCTGCTGTGCCGCTTGCTTGCGAGCTGCCTGTCACTGTCACGCCGTCAGGATGCCGGGTTGTATTGTTCTTGTAATAGGTTACGCTGGTGTACCCGTTGCTGCTGTTCACGTAGTTGTAGGCCGCATAGTCCATTGTGGGGTCAGCGTGTGTGTATCCGAAGTCACCGCTGCTGCCGCCATCGACACCTGCGATGAGAGTTGCGCGGTTGAGGTATGAGTCGTCGGGGAAGGAGTATTGCTCATACATGAGGGTCTTGCTGATTTGTGGAGCCAACTGGTTGAGGTCCTGTGCCGAGAAGCGTCCGATGTAGGCATCGGGAATTTTGTCGCCCGATGTCCAGCAGACGTAATTGAGGTCGGAGGAATGGGTGTTTTGAGTGGTCAGCTGGAAAGCGGGAATCTGGGCAATGTCGCCGACCAGCAGCACGTATGTGGGTGCAGGTGCTGCCTCTGTAGCGTTGTCATAAAGTCCCGAGAGATAACGGCTTATGCTCGTTGTCGTCGAGCCGACGTTCTGGTCGTCGGTGTATACGAGGTCCACCATGAACCCTTTGCGCCGTTTCCACGATGCGAACTCGTCGAGGGCTCCACGGAACATGCTGTGAGCCACGATGGTATAGCGTACCGGTGCCCCACTTCGGACCTCTTTTATTCCGTCGTCGAGGCTGTTGATGGCGTCGATGCCGTATCCGTAGTTGCCGTTGGCATGGAGACTTTTCATCCTCTTTGTGGCTTCGATGTCGGCATTGCGCTGTCGTATGGCCACGGTGACGCTGCGTACCACGACAACCTGGTTGCTGACGGGATTCCATTTGATGGGGTTGAAAGCGATGGTGGCCAGGTTCCGGTCACGAGCCACGCCGATTTCCTTGACCACAATGGTCGGTTCGCCACAGAAAGCGTCCCTGGTGTAGGTGTCGTTGTCCATCACTATGGTATGGACGCTGCGGTCGCTTTTGCTGCGTGATGGCTGGGCCGGCGCAACACTGGTTGTGATGCCGATGGCGTTTCCGTCGAGGGTGTCCTGCTCGATGGAGAGGATTTCGTATCTCAATCCGTCACCGAGTGGAACCTCGATTGTCTTCACCATCGAAGGCAGGGCAGGTTTTCCGACGGCGGTTTGCTTGCCAAATCCATCCAATGAGATGAGACAGAAAGGATTGCTGAAAAGTGATACACTCTGGACATCGATAGAGGGTGTGGTCATTGTCAGCCGGATCTGACTGTAGTCGCTCTGTTTGACGTTGTAGTTTTGCGACATGGACACTCCTGCGAGGATTAGCAGCAGTGTGGTTGTGAAAAGATGCTTCATCAGTATTGGTATTTCCTTGTTATTATCTGGTATGCAGGCGTATCGCTTGCGGTTTCTTTTTTTCCGTTTAGGTTTGTTTCGTTTCCTACGTTAGTCAGGCAATAAGGCTTTAACGCATTAATGCATTAAAGCTTTCCCATATTCTTTCTTTTGGCGGAGGTGCAGTGATGGTGATTTCCTCTTTGCGTACAGGATGTGTGAATGTGATGCTGCGGGCGTGTAATGATATCCCCCCGTCGGGGTTAGAGCGTGGTGCTCCGTACTTGAGGTCGCCTTTGATGTGGCAGCCAATATTGGCCAGTTGCACGCGGATTTGATGATGACGGCCGGTGTGGAGGTTGATTTCAATCAGGTTGTATCCTCCGGTGCTTGTACCCAACAGTCTGTAGTCGAGTATGGCCTGTTTGGAGCCGGGAGTGCCGGGGTTGGTGACGAATGCCTTGTTGCTTTTCTCGTCGCGTCCTATCCAGTTCTCAAGTCGTCCTTCGGGCGGACAGGGTGTCTCTCTGCAGAGAGCCCAGTAGCATTTCCGCATGTCGCGCCGCTTGATGGCTTCATTCATCCGTGAGAGTGCTTTTGAAGTCTTGGCGAACAGCACCACGCCGCTGACGGGACGGTCCAGCCGGTGGACGACACCGCAGAAGACGTTGCCGGGTTTGGCGTCGCGTTCTTTCAGGTAGGCTCTTATCATGTCGGGGAGCGTAATGTCGCCGCTCTTGTCGCCCTGCACAATCTGTCCGCACTGCTTGTTTATGGCGATGAGGTGGTTGTCTTCGTAGAGTATTTGTTCGTCCAGTGTCACGGTGCATCAAAGGGTTTTCAGATTCTCGCTATAGGTGTGACCCCGTTGCGGACAATGTCTTCCAGAGCGACATCAATCTCGGTGTCAAGAGGGAGGAAGAGGTCGACACGGGACCCGAACTTGATGAATCCCATCTCCTGGTTTTGTTTCACCAGTTCGCCTTCGCGGGCGTAGCATACTATGCGGCGTGCCATCACGCCTGCCACTTGGCGCAGGAGTATCTTTTTCCCGTTTTCGAGCCTCATGCCTATGCTGGAGCGTTCGTTCATGAGTGACGACTTGGGGTAGGATGCTATGAAATAATTGCCTTTGTGGTATTTGTAATACTCTATGGTGCCGTCGGTGGGGTAGCGGTTGACATGTACGTCGGTGCCGTTCATGAAGATGCTGACCATCAGGCATTCACAATCAAGGTATTCTTTCTCGTAGGTCTGCTCTATGGTGCAGACGACTCCGTCGGCGGGGGCTATGAGTCGCGACGGGTCGGTGGTGAAGATGCGCCGCGGTATCCTGAAAAAGGAGGCCAGGGCAATCCAGAAACCGAACATCAGGAATATCATCAGATAGTTGAAGAAATTCAGCGGACGACTGAAAACAACCATTGTAGCCGTGATGATGACGATGATTGCCAATATGATGATGAGCAGTCGATAGCCTTCTTTATGGATGTACATGGTGAAAAAAGGGATTATTGTTTTAGTAAGGTTTAAGGTTTAAGGTTTAAGGTTTAAGGTTTAAGGTTTAAGGTTTAGAGTTTAGAGTTTAAGGTTTAAAGTTTAAGGTTTAAAGTTTAAGGTTTAAAGTTTAAAGTTTAAGGTTTAATGTTTAAGGTTTAAGGTTTAAGGTTTAAGGTTTAAGGTTTAAGGTTTAAGGTTTAAAGTTTA
>JAFSKP010000111.1 GCA_017448905.1 Bacteroidales bacterium
ACACCAGTAATCTTGCCGTTTTTGACAGTAAAGGTGTAATCATTGATTTCATCCTCGTCGTTGGCGAAGAATCCACCATCTGCATCATCCCTGACGTCGTAACCGGCGGCCTCCAATTCGGCCTTCACGGAGGTGGCGTCGCGATCTATGTAGCTGGCAATCTTGTTGAATTCAGGCATATCGGCCTTTTTCGAAATCGTCCTTGCCGCAGGAGGTAAGGCTCAAAGTCATGGCTGCGAACAGCATAACGACTAAACTTGTTTTTTTCATGATAAATAATTTTTTTATTAATGATTATGATGTAATAATGAAAAAAGTGTTTCGGTCGACGAGGGTTTGCCGTCCGAAGGTAGGGTTTGTGAAGAGGCACTCGGAGCGGATGACCTCACAGAGGAATACGTGCAACTCTTCGTCAGACAAATTGCTGGGATCGACCGGTGGTGTAGAGGGTCTTGGCTCGTCGGCATTGTCCTCCACATTCCGTCCTTCACGTTCAACCATGTCCTTGTATTTCATCACCTCAGTAATCTGTTCCACAAGCACATGGTTCTTGTGACGGATGTCGCGGCGCTGGCGTATGAGGATTAAGATGAAGACACTCATGACCAGCACGATAAGACCAAGCAGGGTGGCGAAGATGCCCATGTTGCGGCGTGCAATCTGTTCTTTCTCCAGTTCCATCTGCCGTTCCTGCTCATGGTAGCGGGCAGCATACTCCTGCGCAGCGGCCATACGCTCGGCGTTGCCGAGGTACTTCTGCAGCGCGATGTAGCGCTCCAGATAGTTGCCCATGAGCTGGTACTGGCCGCGGGCGCGGGCGGCGACAGAGCGGTTGTAAAGCGAGATGGCGTAGTCGCGGTGCAGCGTGTCGGCACCCCAGGCGCGATCCTTCTCGTCGTAGAAGGTCAGCATGCGGTCGTACATGCCCAGCTTGCACCAGGTGGCAGAAATCACCTTCTTGCCGTCGAAAGACTGGCTGTAGGCCGTCTGCTCGAAGCGTTTCAAGGCTTCATGGGCCTTGCCGGTCTGGTTGCCCATCGCGTAGGCATTCGCCAGGAATGCGTAGGCCTGGCCGGAGTAGAAGTCGATGTAGCCGGGACGGCACTCGGCGGTGGGCTGGCGGTCGGAGCCGTCGGCATAGACATCGGGGTGCTGGCCGTCACAGCCTCAGTCACGATGCTGTCGCCAGCCTGCTCCTCGCGGGTGGTATCGCCGCGACCCGTGCAGCCTACCAACAGCAGCAACAATGTGGAAATGACGAGAGTTAGAGTTCTATGCATATATCTATTACGCTTTCAATAGGGTGTAAAATATGTTGAGAAAACACACCCAAAAACACACGCCCCCGCCCTTCGGGCACCCCCTCTAACTTAGAGGGGGAGTTAGTTACAAACCTGCACAAAAAAACGACTCAAAAAGACTCATTTTTACACCCTATGCTTTCAACTTCTTGTAGTGGAAACGGTGGGGGGTGTCGTCGCCGAGTCGTTTCTTGCGGTTTTCCTCGTATTCTGAATAGCTGCCCTCGAAGAAGTAGACCTGCGAGTCGCCCTCGAAGGCGAGGATATGGGTACATACACGGTCGAGGAACCAGCGGTCGTGGCTGATGACCACGGCGCAGCCGGCAAAGTTCTCGAGACCCTCCTCTAGGGCACGCATCGTGTTGACGTCGATGTCGTTGGTAGGCTCGTCGAGGAGAAGCACATTGGCCTCGCTCTTGAGGGTGAGGGCAAGATGCAAGCGGTTGCGTTCACCACCCGAAAGCACACCGGCTTTCTTGCTCTGGTCGTTACCGCTGAAGTTGAAACGCGAGATGTAGGCACGGCTGTTGACGAGACGGCCACCCATCTGTATCTGCTCGTTGCCCTCGCTGACGACCTCCCAGACCGACTTCTCGGGGTCAATCTGGACATGCTGCTGATCGACATAGCCTATCTTTACGGTCTCGCCCACGGTGAAAGTGCCTTTGTCGGGTTTTTCAAGACCCATGATGAGGCGGAAGAGCGTGGTCTTGCCGCATCCGTTGGGCCCTATCACACCCACGATGCCGGCAGGGGGCAGCGAGAAAGTCAGGTTCTCGTAAAGGAGCTTGTCGCCGTAGGCCTTGCTGACACCCTCGACCTCAAGCACCTTGTTGCCCAAACGCGGACCGTTGGGGATGTAGATCTCGAGCTGCTGCTCCTTCTCTTTGACATCCTCGTTCATCATGCGGTCGTAGGCGGCCAAGCGAGCCTTGCCCTTGGCGTGACGAGCCTTAGGAGCCATGCGCACCCATTCCAACTCGCGCTGCAGGGTCTTACGACGCTTGCTTTCCTGTTTCTCCTCCATGGCGAGGCGTTGCGTCTTCTGATCCAGCCACGAGCTGTAGTTGCCCTGCCAGGGGATGCCCTCGCCACGGTCGAGTTCTAGAATCCAGCCCGCCACATTGTCGAGGAAATAACGGTCGTGGGTGACAGCGATGACGGTGCCCTTGTAACGCTGCAGGTGATGTTCGAGCCACTCGATACTCTCTGCGTCGAGGTGGTTGGTAGGCTCGTCTAGGAGCAGTATGTCAGGCTCTTGCAACAACAGACGGCAGAGAGCCACACGGCGACGTTCGCCGCCGCTGAGGTTCTTCACCAGCTGGTCCTCGTCGGGACAACGCAGGGCATCCATGGCACGCTCCAGACGGCTGTCGAGGTTCCAGGCATCGTGTTGTTCGAGGAGTTCGGTGAGCTCGCCCTGGCGCTCGCAAAGTTTGTCGAAGTCGGCATCCGGCTCAGCAAAGGCGTTGTTGACCTCGTCGTACTCTTTCAGCCAGTCGACGACATCCTGCACGGCCTCCTGCACCACCTCCTTGACGGTCTTTGAGTCGTCGAGCTGCGGCTCCTGCTCGAGGTAGCCGACGCTGTAGCCGGGCGAGAAAACCACCTCGCCCTGGTAGTCCTTGTCGACTCCGGCGATGATTTTCAGCAGGCTCGACTTGCCGCTGCCGTTGAGGCCGATGATGCCTATCTTGGCGCCATAGAAAAAAGAAAGGTATATATCCTTGAGAATCTGGCGGCTCGGTGGGATAAGCTTGCCGACACCAACCATAGAGAAAATAATCTTTTTATCGTCCATGCTATGAAAAAGGTTATTGGTTATTGGATTTTATAGACTTATCTAAGGTGTCTAGACTGTCTAGATTATCTAGATCATCTAGATTATCTGGACAAATTTCAACTTTAAGCCCTCACGACACCGCCTTGAGTCCAACGACAGAGACTATCAGCGTGAAAATGAAGAAGAGACGCCAAAAAGTGGTAGGCTCATGGAACACGAAGATGCCCAGCAGCACAGTACCTACGGCTCCGATTCCCGTCCACACAGGATATGCCGTCCCGATAGGGATGGACTGCGTAGCCTTGGCGAGAAGTCCCATGCTGACAATAGTGAAGAGCAGGAAACCGCCCATCCAGAGCCACCATTCCGTTCCAGCCACATCCTTGGCCCTGCCGAGGCAAAAGGTAAACCCCGCCTCGCAGCATCCGGCAATAATGAGTATCAACCAGTTCATAGGTTATTTCATTAGCTTTAGTTTCAAGTCGATGGCCTTGCAGATGCGACGGTTGGTGTCGGGAATCTCCTCCGATCCGTCGACGGACACCAGAAGCCCACTGACGCGATAGTAGTCGAGCACAGGCTTGGTCTGCGCGTCGTAGAGGTCGATGCGGTGACGGATAACCTCCTCAGTGTCGTCGGCGCGGCCGCTGATGGCTGCACGCTCATGGATGCGTCGCACCAACTCTTCGCGCGGCACGTCGATTGCCACCACAAGGTCGATGCGGCGTTTCAGGCGTCCGAAGAGGAATTCCAAGGTCTGGGCTTGCTGCACCGTGCGTGGGAAACCGTCGATGATGCACCCTTCGGGGTGATGTTCCTCGCCGAAGATTGCCTTGTCCCAAGGATCCTGCTCATGGGCTGGGTCAGGATGGGTGCTGCGGTACTGAAGGGCACGCGAAAGCAGCGGAACCACGATGTCGTCACCCACCAGGTCGCCACGGTTCATTATCGCCTTGGCCCGAAGGCCCATAGGGGTCTCAAGCCTGACCTCCTGCCGGAGCAAGTCGCCCGTCGAGATATGCAGGAAGTCGTATTTCTCTGCAAGCAGTTGCGCCTGAGTGCCTTTGCCGGCACCAGGAGCTCCAAAAATAACAATGTTTATCATACTCTTAACTATGTCTTGTATGTCTCTGTTTAAGTTGCATGCACAACGCCTGTACATCAATAACAATCTATCATACAACCACTAAACAACAAATCGTATTCTTATTTATTTTGCAAAGATACTTTTTTTCCAGCAAACAGCAATACCTTTTCTTCCCAATCAGCATATCGTGGCCCTGAACCGGCTGCGGAGCATCTCGAAAAAAATCTTGGAGAGGTGTCATGATATGGCACTGCCATGTTGTACTTTTGCCGTCGTAAAAAAATTACCATATGGATCATACAGAATATAAATTGAATGCCGATGTTTTGCGGCATTGTTTGCAAAACATCGAGAGCGACGTCATGCGAATTGCAAAGCCTTTTGACGGCCTTGCCGATGGTACCTCTGTCAGGGTGGTTCGCGACCATCTGGAGAACCGTGCCTGGACACTCAACAGGATGTTTGGACTTCATGTCACGGAAGCCGAGGTGCGGCGGTTTGAAGAGGTCAACGAACGATTGACGCAGTTGACGCAGGACTTCAATCAGCGGCATCGCGACCTACAGCAACAGATAGCCATCCTCCGCATGTACGATGGCGAGCCTTTCGAACTGCATACCACTCTCGATTATCACCACGACCCAGACAATCCATGTCTGCATCAGATGGAGGACGATGGCTTTTATGGCTCGCATTGGAACGAAATGCTGTGGGCTCTCTCGGAGACAAGGCCTTTTGAGGCTATATGGTGTGGCGGTGACCATATTTGCGACCTAGATGATGGCGTCTCTTGGGCTGAAGGTCCGCTATGTATTCCGCAGTTTGAACACATCTGTGTGTGTCACCTAGTCCATTGCCTATGCACCCACCAAAGCTACAGCATCCCCGACCTGCTCCGCATGACCACCTACGGTTTAGACTATCAACTAAACTGTGGAATTGACGTGGTACCGACAAAAATATGAAATAAAATGTGCCGGTATCAAAAAATATTCGTAATTTTGCAGCATCCTTGGAGTGCAGGCGGCTCGCCTGCAACTTCAACAATAACAGACAATAACAAAGTTGTTATATAGAAGCGTGTTTACAGAGTAAGTAAACCATGGCAAAAAGTGCGTTTGAAGTACTCCTTTGTTGAGAAAATCGCCAGTTTTCAGACGGATAGGGGGAACATGATACCGGTGCTTTTTGCCTGTAATGTGCTACAAATGCACAGCTACAGGCATAAGACCTTGGCATTGTTCCGCTCCTATCAGGGTTTCTGGCGATACCATCAACAAGGCGAAACAACAACCGATGGCTTGTGCCTTATTTTCATAACCTTATTAAAAAAATAAAAACATGTTTTTAAGTAAAAATTGTAAAAAGTGGTTTGAGACGTACCGTGCGTCATTCATTTCTGTCTGCGCTATGGTGTTGCTTCTGATTGCAGCCGTATTCTGCCATCTCTTCGGTTGGAAAGATGCGCCTTTCCAGTTCCTGGCAGCATGCCTAGGGGCCGGCGTGACGGTGATCATCACCAACCTGCTCCTTGTGGAACAGACAAAACAGCAGGGAGAGCTCCAGAAAGAAGAGGCCAAAGCACAAAGCGACCTTCAGGACAAAGTGAAGGCACAGAACCTGGAGCAAGCAAAAAAGACTGAACAGTACAAAGAAAAACTGCGAATCTACCAAAAGTTCCTCGAAGAACTGTACACTGTGGTGAAGGATAGGGATTTAAGCACTGAAGAAAAGATTAACATGCAGTTCCAGACAGCATATCTGGCCATCCATACCGATGTAGGCCGCATCGAGGAGGTCAGTGCCAACCTTAAGGATATCATCGACTGTCTCATATCGCCCTCGGGCAACAACTACGACGTCGATCGACTACAGCAGGCTCTCTTCAACATAGTGCGCCAATTCCGCGAGGAACTCTATGAGGAAAAGGTTTCTGTCGGCGATGATTACACCGCTATTATCAACAATTTCGTCAAAGCGTTCAGCCCAGATGGGGATGACAACAATACAGGTAATGATGCAAGTCTGTGGAGCGAGGCTTGCACCCGGTGGAAAGAAGACAAGAAGTGGGAAATGTCAGTCAATGGCGAGACCATCCGCCTGCATCGACCCGACAACAAAGAAATACATGTCCAGTTCGGCTTCTGGGAAGGGCACTACTACATCCAAGCCAAATACCAAGGCTTCAGCGACTTCTCGAAGGAGCTCAAATGGAAATACAAAGGCCGCAAAACATACGAGACATGGTGGAAACACATCGAATCAACGCTGTTCCACGGCTTGAAGGAAGGCGAGTTTTGGGACAAATTCACCGCCGACGAGGCTATGCAGAAAGAACTCGTCAAATGGTTCGACGACCTGATTCTCTTTATCGACGGATGGGACATTCCTGCCGGAAGGTACAAGACCCTGATGGGAATAATTGACAGAGCCGCCTACGAGTGGAAAGGATGGGCTTTCTGGGTCTACGATTCCCGCTGCATCGTCTGCGATTCGCACCTGAAAGACCTTGGCGAGCCGTTCATCGACACATTCAACGAGGACGGAAAAATGGTGGTTCGTCTTGGCAACCGCAAGAATGACGAGAATGTCCAAAGAATGATCCTCGAAAGAATAGGTCTACCGACAGCCGAAATCCGCGAGGACAACCGCACGGATTACCGCACTTTCGAAGCGGACGCAAAAGACTACGACATCATGTCAGCCGCCGCCGAACTGATGGAAAAAATTGCGAAAGCATAGTTTTTTTACCCCTGTGCCATGATATGGCACTCGTGTGCTGTATTTTTGCAAAAAAATAAAAAACACAACCATGAAGAATTATCAATGCAAAAAGTGCGGGACAGTGTTGCAGGCTGACCGCAGACCGTCAAGTTTCAGCTGCCGTGCCGGTGGGATGCACGACTGGCAGGATTTGGGCGACACTGGTGCCGAGAACTACCAGTGCGAAAAATGCGGGGTACACCTGTTGAGCCACCGACGCCCCAGCTCGTTTGGCTGCACACGCGGTGGCATGCACACGTGGCAAGACCTGGGACATACAGGCACGGATATCTACCAATGTGCCAAATGCGGACTGTCGCTGAACAGCGACCGGCGTCCGTCGTCATTCGGCTGCCCGTCAAAAGGAATGCACCAGTGGAATAAATTAAACAGATGATAATATGGAACAAAAAATCACATTGGCCGACAGACTGGTGGGCGAAATAAAAGGTCACTTCACCATTCCGTCATACCAGCGCGGCTACCGCTGGACAAAGAAAGAGGTGTCCGCCTTGCTGGATGACATCTACGCGCTGCCCGACATGCAGAATTATTGCCTCCAGCCAATAGTAGTATGCAGTCACGACAACGGCATATTCGACCTTGTTGACGGCCAGCAAAGGCTCACCACATTGTTGATCGTATACAAATACATGCACACTTTCTTCCCCCAGATTGAGGCAGAGTTCTCTCTCCGCTACGAAACCCGCAGCGACAACGAGTACTTCTTTGACCATATTGACGACGCCGCCAAAGCAGAGCAGAATATCGATTTCTGGTTTATCCACAACGCTTACAAAACCGTCAGGGAATGGTTCGAAAGCAAAGGCAAGGCCGACCATCTGTTTATCATAACAAATATCTTCGGCAAATTCAGAAAGCAGGTGAAGGTAATCTGGTACGAGCTGCGGTCATCAGACCGGGAAACAGCCATTGCTTTGTTCACCAGGCTCAACATCGGACGCATACCGCTCACAAACGCCGAACTGGTAAAGGCGCTCTTCCTCTCGAGAGACAAAGGACTGACACGTGAGCAGCAACTTGAGATAGCCATGCATTGGGACACTATCGAGAGGGAACTGCAGGATGCGGACTTCTGGTATTTCCTCACCTGCCGCAAGCCTGACGACTATCAAACAAAAATCGAGCTCATTTTCGACTTCATTGCCGGCAAGAAGCCCGACGACCGCGAAAAATTCAAGACTTTTTTCTATTTCAGCAACCTCGGCACACCCCTGTTGCAACTGTGGGACGACATCAAGTGTTACTATTACAGACTTAAGGAGTGGTATCGCAGCGACGACAACCGACATGTGCTCTACCACAAGATCGGCTACCTCGTGGCCTCGCGCTGGACAACGGTGGACGTACTGATGGAGGAGTCTAAAACACTGCGAAAATCAGAATTGATGCATCTCCTTGACTCAAAAATCCGTGAGAGCGTAGCTTGCGACAACTATGCAGACCTATCGTATGAGGACAACAAACCTCTGATTTCGCGCTTACTGCTGCTTTTCAACGTCATGTCGGTAGTCCAGGCCGGCGTGGGTGCCCGTTTCCCTTTCCGGGAATACAATGACGAATCGTGGAGCCTTGAACACATACACGCCCAACAGTCGCTCCTGCTCAACACCCAGGAGAAATGGCGCGAGTGGCTCGGCGAGCACCTTGTCTCACTCCGTGAAATGAAAACCGACGGACATCTGGAGACCCTTATAAAGGATGTCGACGAAGCAATCCACTTGGAGACACTTACCGAAGCCCAGTTCAATACTCTATCGGAACGTATCACAGACATCATGACATTCGACGGAGAGCATTTTGATGTTAATTCATTGTCGAACATGGCATTGCTGCCCGTGGGAGTAAATGCAGCATTGAAAAATTACCTCTTTGATGTCAAACGGCGTAAAATACGGGAAATGGATGCCCAGGGGCTTTTCATACCCTACTGCACAAAGATGGTCTTCATGAAGTACTACTCCTCTGAACGTATGGACAGCGTGACTTACCACTACTGGAGCAATGAAGACCGCAGGATTTACATCAAGAAAATGAACGAAGTGTTGCACAACTATCTAAAGGAGGACATCGCATATGATGGAGAATAACATAATATCCAGCAAGGCCAGAAATTTCAAATCTATTTTCGCTTCAAACATCAGCGGCATAGTGATTCCAATCGTTCAGCGCGACTATGCGCAGGGGAGAAGGGATGCCTTTGCAGCCAGAATTCGCGAACGGTTCCTGAAAGTCCTTTACGAGGCTTTGGTTCTCGACAAGAAGGTTTCGCTCGACTTTGTATATGGCAGCATCGACGACGGTCGGATGATTCCCCTTGACGGACAGCAAAGGCTAACAACCCTCTTCCTGCTTCACTACTACATAGCACGGCATGAATGTATCGACGAAAAAGAGCTGGAATTCCTGCATCGCTTCAGTTACGAAACAAGGGTCAGCAGCCGCGAGTTCTGTTCAAAGTTGCTGGACTATACGCCCTCGTTCGACACCGACACGCTGTCGGAGGGCATCAAAGACGAGGCCTGGTTTCTGATGGAATGGCAGAACGACCCTACTGTGGCGGCAATGCTGGTCATGCTTGACGCCATACACCTGCTCTTCCGGGAGACAGACAACTTGTGGCCTAAACTGATGGACGATGCCATAACATTCTTCTTCCTGCCGCTTGAGAACATGGGGATGACCGACGACCTCTACATCAAGATGAACTCCCGCGGCAAACCGCTGACACCATTCGAACACTTCAAGGCAGAAATGGAACTGCAGGTCTCAAAGGTTGACAAGGAGTTGGCCCATACCATTGCCGAGCGGTTCGACGGCACGTGGACCGATATGCTATGGCCTCTCCGCGACAGCGGCACAGGCAGCGTAGGGGCCGACTGCGTGGTCGATGATGAGTTCTTGCGCCTAATCCATTTTGTGAGCGACGGCATCTGCCACAAGGCTCACAACGGAGTCGTCAAAGACAGTTTCGACATTATCCACAAGCTTTTCTCCCCCCAATGTCCCTCTGCCAAAGAGAACGTCGGAGAGTTGATGCACTTTTTGGATTCATGGGCCTCGGTTGGCGACACCAACGTTTTCTTCGAAAAATATGTAACCGTTGGCAGCACACATGTCGCAGGTAAAATAAAACGTCCCGAAGCAAACCTCTTCGCCAAATGCTGTGCATCCTATGGCACTAGAGCCTTCTCGTTGGGCGACAGGCTTATGCTACATGCTTTCACGCTCTATATTGCCAACATCGACACCATCTCCGAGGATGACTTCCGCCGCCGTATACGCATCGTTGGCAACTTGATAAACAATTCGTCAGACAATATCCGTATCGCCTGGCAAGGGGAATACCTGTATGAAGCATTCGAGAAACATGTGGAATCCATTGTCCTGCACGGCATTGTGGCATATGACGAAAGCGGTGCACGCCGCAATTTCAATAAAAACCAAGTGGAAGAGGAACAGGCGAAACTCGCTTTTACAGAGCAACATCCCGAGATGGCAGACCTTCTTTTCAGGCTTGAGGACCATCCCATGCTCAACGGGTACATACATGCTGTCGGACTTGAACATCTTGACTGGTGCGACCGGTTTTACAGCCTCTTCGAATGTCACCTACGGCGTGTGGAAAGGGCGCTGCTCTCGGTCGGGACACGCGACTTCTTCGTACGCGACTCCTGGCGCTATCAGCTAGGTACAGCCAACCCGGGATATGCAGGGCGCATCTGGCGCGAGATTTTCTCGCCCGTCCGCCTTGACGAGGATTTCTGCCAAAGACTTCGCAATTTGCTTTCTGGCTACCATACATTCAGTAACGATATCCTTGAAACAGTGATTCATAACTACATGGACAATGCTACGACATTTCCAGTCCGCTACTACCTGGTGAAGTATCATGACACTATGGACTACGACTGCTACGGCAAGTACTATTGGATGGAGGGAGAATCATTCGACGACTACAATCTGTTGATGATGATGACCGAAGTGAGCATCGGCGGGAAAAACTATGATGTTTTTCTGAACACCTTGTATGAGAAATGCAAAGGAGAGCATCCTGGAATCATGCTTTACGACTACTCTTACAATTCCTACCGCAACTACGGATGCGACAAGCTGTATACCGGCAACGGATTCTACATCACCCTCGTCGGCAGCACCTATCGTGTATACAATGCAGAAGACACGCTTGTCGAGGAACGACGTATTCGGCAGGATGAGCAACAATGCGACACCGAAGACCGCGTCACGGTAGGAATCGACCTTCTGCACAAATGGGCTGCCGCATCTTGAATAGTTCCCTGAACAGGGCATTATACAGACAAAAGGGGGCAGATTTGTGAAACTGGTGAAAAATCAGTCGTAAATGGAACTACAGCGAAACAAAAAAGTGAATTATGAAAGATTTCTACAAACCTTACGACTGTGATGTGAAGGAATACGAGGCGCGGCTGGCATCGTCGCTCGAGATCTGGGACGATTTCTCGCATGAATGGTCATACAGCACATTTGATGAAAAACTGGTGATTCTCGCGGGATTCGTCCTGAAGGGAGGCGACCTGAAGAGTGCCATTGCGCGATATGCGGAAGAACACAGCGAGATATACCGTAGTCGCATCCATTGGGTGGTCTTTAACTACATCTGGTGCATGATGATGGGCAAAGAGAGGCCGATTGACCAGAAACCGACGGCCGACAGGATAAAGCGGCTGGAAATGGACGAACTACTGCGTTTGCTCGCGGAGGAGTTGAAGATGTGCGTAAAGAGGGATACCGTGTTTGTCTTTTGACAAGCCGAACTGTGCAATAAAATGACACAACCGCCGTTACAACAATATGGAAAATACAAACGACAAGATAATTATCTACCAGACCGCCGACTGGAATACCCGTATTGACGTGCGGTTGGAGAATGATACCGTGTGGCTGACACAAGCCCAGATGGTCGAACTGTTTCAGACAACAAAACAGAATGTTAGTCTTCATGTAAAAAATGTCTACAAGGAAGGTGAACTTGAAAAAGATTCAACTGTCAAGGAATACTTGACGGTTCAAACTGAAGGCAAACGTAGTATTGGCCGTATGGTCAAATATTACAACCTCGATGTCATCATCTCTGTCGGCTACCGTGTGAAAAGTAAACGTGGTACTGCTTTCCGTATCTGGGCGAGCCGTGTATTGAAGGATTACCTTGTCAAAGGCTATGCTGTTGATGAGAAGATAAACAAGAAGCAGATTGGCGAGTTGCGGCAGCTGGTGGGGATGCTCGGTCGTACCTATACCGCGAGGACGGCAGCAAGCGAATCGCCGACAACGCCCTTGTGGCCCTTACACTGATGATTGCCGAGAGCCGCCCCGAGGAGAAGGACGTGATGGTGAAGGTGGTAGTAAACCTGATTAACAAGAACAATTTATGACACCTCTGAAGAAATATATCTGGCTGGTGGACACCATTATGCGGGCGGGCGAGAAGGGGCTTACCATGGAACAGATTGGCGACCGCTGGGACTATGATGACGAGATGCACGACTGCGGGGCGTTTGCAAAACGCAGTTTCCATCGGCATCGCAACGAAATCGAGGAACTGTTCGGCATCAGGATTGAGAGCTACAACAGCGGCCATGAATTCCGCTACCGTATCGCCGACGACGGCAAAAACAGCTATTTCCGCCACTGGATGATGAACTCAATTGCGGTGAATCGTATCGTGACGGACAGCAAGGAGGTGGCACAATACGTGTCACTGGAGTCGTATCATGACGAAGCGTTGCCGACATTGCTTCAGGCCTTGAAGGAACAGCGCATGGTGAGTTTCTCATACAATCCATACTGGAAGGAGGAGCCAATACTATATTACAACTTCAAGCCTCACGCCATCAAATTGTTCGAGCGACGCTGGTACCTCATCGGCTGTTATGGTTCAAGCAAAGAACAACGCATTTTCGCTCTCGACCGCATCAGCAACTTTGAACTTCAAGAAGATACCTACCGACGTGATCCTAAATTCGATGTCGAAAAGATGTTCGATGGAGCGTTTGGTATAACTGTTAAAAAAGAACTGCCCGTTGAAAGCGTATGGCTGAAAGTGGATCTTTTCCAGGCCAACTATCTTCGGTCGCTGCCGTTGCACAAATCGCAGGTGGAACTTAAGGGAAGTGCTGATTACGCAATGTTTGCACTGCGTGTTCGTCCCACTTACGACTTCAAACAAAGGATTCTCTCTCTTGGGAACACTGCCGAAGTGGTTAAGCCGGAATGGCTACGGACGGCGATGCGTGAAGAGGCAAAGGCAATGTTTGACAAATACAAGGAGGAGGAATATGAATGATTTTGCAGCTATTGATTTTGAGACGGCAAACGGGTGCAGGTCGAGTGTGTGCAGCGTAGGCGTGGTGGTGGTACGCAACGGCGTCATCAAAGATACCTTCTACAGCCTTATCCAGCCGGAGCCGAACTACTACAGCTGGTTCTGCCAGCAGGTGCACGGTCTCTGCCACGAGGACACCGACGATGCCGAGGTATTCCCTCGAGTATGGGAACGCATCGAGCCTATGATAGAGGGGCTGCCTCTAGTAGCACACAACGCATCCTTCGACGAAGGGTGCCTGCGGGCTGTGATGCAAGTGTACCGCATGGACTGGCCTGGATACAAGTTCTACTGCACCTGCCGCGCCTCGCGTCGCCATTTCGGCCGCACGCTGCCTAACCACCAGCTGCATACCGTGTCCGAAGCTTGCGGCTACCGTCTTGAAAACCATCACCACGCACTGGCCGACGCCGAAGCCTGTGCAGCAATAGCGCTGAAGATACTATGAATATCGAACTGACGGGACACTACGGATACAGACGCATCACCAAGTCGGTGCTGCCAAGCATCGGCATGGTGCTGATAACATCCATCTACAGCATCGTCGACGGCTTCTTCGTCGCCAACTTTGCCGGCAAGTCGGGATTCGCAGCCATCAACCTCACCTTCCCAGTCATCATGATGATAGGTTCTCTTGGACTGATGATCGGCACTGGCGGCTCTGCCTTGGTCGCAAAGTTCAAAGGCGAGGGCTATCCACAGAAAGCCAACCGCGTCTTCACCATGCTGGTTCAGTTCGGTATGGCACTGGGGGTGGCGCTGGGCATTGTGCTTGCTATCTTTGCGCCGACAGTGGCACGCTGGCTTGGTGCCGACGAACCGATGATGGACGAATGCGTGACCTATATTCGCCTCAGCATGATTGGCATGCCCGGTTTTGTGCTGCAATGCGCTTTCCAGTCGTTCTATATGGCTGCCGAACGGCCACAGCTAGGGACGCTGATGTCGGTGGTGGCAGGAGTTGTCAACATCGTGCTCGATGCCATCCTGGTATGGGGACTGGGCATGGGCGTGACCGGCGCGGCCATAGCAACCGCAGCGGGATGCCTGATCGGTGGTCTCTTCCCGGTATACTATTTTGCTTCACGTAGCAACCGCGGGACACTCCATATCATGCCTACACGAATCATCTGGCCTTACATCTGGAAATCCTGCAGCAACGGACTCTCGGAATATGTGGGCAACATAGCCATGAATATCGTCACCATCTGCTACAACCTGCAGCTAATGCGTTTCCTGGGCGAAGACGGCGTGTCGGCCTACGGGGTGTTGATGTACTTGGCCTTCACCTTCGCAGCCGTGTTTATCGGCTACAATATAGGCATCACACCCATCATTGGGTACCACTATGGAGCAAAGAACATCGACGAGCTACGCTCACTGTTACGCAAATCATTGGCTATCATTGGATTGACAGGCGTAATAATGACACTATCAGCAGAGCTGTTTGCCGGACCTCTTGCAAAAGTGTTTGTGGGCCATGACGAAGCTCTTACCAAACTGACCATAGGGGCGATGCGGTATTACATGTTGGCATTCCTTATTTGCGGATGGAACATGTTTGTGTCGGCACTATTCACCGGCCTGAACAATGGCATCGTGTCGGCCGCGGCGGCGTTCACCCGCACCCTGGTCTTCGAGCTGTCGTGCGTATGGCTGCTGCCTGCATTGATTGGCATTGACGGCATCTGGATATCATGGCCTGTCGCCGAACTACTGTCTCTACTCCTATGCATCTTCCTCCTTTGGCGTTTTGCACCTCACCTGCTGAAACAAAACATTCAATTTCATTAGGCCGTTTTCTCGCCTCACCATACGAGCAAGCTCGTCTGGATTCGGCTTATCGAAAACGTTCAATTTCATTAGGCCGTTTTCTCGCCTCACCATACGAGCAAGCTCGTCTGGATTCGGCTTATCGAAAACGTTCAATTTCATTAGGCCGTTTTCTCGCCTCACCATACGAGCAAGCTCGTCTGGATTCGGCTTA
>JAFSKP010000016.1 GCA_017448905.1 Bacteroidales bacterium
CTTGCGGGCAAGGGATTTTAAGTCCCTCGTGTCTACCATTCCACCACCAGAGCATTTTTGAATTCTGAATTCTGAATTTAGAATCTTGAATCTGGTTGGAGACCTTGAGCGGAAAACGAGACTCGAACTCGCGACCCCGACCTTGGCAAGGTCGTGCTCTACCAACTGAGCTATTTCCGCGAAAACAAAATGTCAATGTTCAAAATACTCGAGCGGAAAACGAGACTCGAACTCGCGACCCCGACCTTGGCAAGGTCGTGCTCTACCAACTGAGCTATTTCCGCCTGCTTTTTCATCCGAAAAGCGAGTGCAAAAGTACACACTTTTTTGATACCCACAAAAAAAAATCACTTTTTTTGTACAATTTTTTTTATCTCGTTCAGTTTAAGGAGTGCCTCGATAGGTGTAAGTGTATCAATATCAATATCTAAAATCTTGTCGCGAATTTCAAGCAATGTTGGGTCGTCAAGCTGGATAAAGCTGAGCTGATAGCCTGCAGAAGGCACATTTTCGACCGGTTTTTTTGCCTTTTTGAGGCTTTTCTGATCGGATATTTTTTCGTTTTTCGATTCCAAAAGTTCGAGCATTGCATGTGCCCTCTTCAGCACCTGCGGGGGCATGCCGGCCATGCGTGCCACATGGATGCCGAAGCTGTGTTCGCTGCCGCCGAGAGCCAGCTTACGCAGGAAGATGACCTTGTTGCCCACCTCTTTGACAGAGATGTGGTAGTTCTGGATACGCTCATACTGGTCGGCCATCTCGATGAGTTCGTGATAGTGTGTGGCAAACATCACCTTGGGGCGTGACCGCTTGTTGTCGTGCAGATATTCGGTGATGGCCCATGCAATGGAGATGCCGTCGTAGGTGCTGGTGCCGCGACCGATCTCGTCGAGGAGCACCAGGCTGCGGTCGCTGACATTGTTGAGGATGCTTGCCGTCTCGTTCATCTCGACCATGAAGGTGGACTCGCCCGACGAGATGTTGTCGGAGGCCCCCACACGGGTGAAGATCTTGTCGACGACCCCTATCGAGGCCTTTGCCGCCGGACAGTAGCAGCCCATCTGCGCCATCAGCACGATGAGGGCCGTCTGGCGTAGGAGAGCCGACTTGCCCGACATGTTGGGGCCGGTAATGATGACGATCTGCTGCGTGTCGCGGTCGAGGTGGACGTTGTTGGCCACATATTTCTCGCCGAGTGGCAGCTGCGTCTCGATGACAGGATGACGACCGTCGACGATGTCGATTGTGCCGCCCTCGTCGAGGCAGGGGCGGCAGTAGCCGTTGGCGAGGGCCACGGCGGCGAAGCACTGGAGGCAGTCGAGTTGGGCCACGAGCTGTGCATCGTACTGTATGGGCTGCACGTAGCCCGTGAGGGTCTGCAGGAGCTGTTCATAGATGCGGCTTTCGATGGCGAGGATGCGTTCCTCGGCGCCGAGGATTTTCTCCTCATACTCCTTCAGTTCGGGGGTGATGTAGCGTTCGGCATTGGTGAGGGTCTGGCGGCGAACCCACTCTGGCGGCACCTTGTCGCGATGAGTGTTGGTGACCTCAAGGTAGTAGCCGAAGATATTGTTGAAGCCCACCTTGAGGGAGGGGATGCCGGTGCGTTCGCTCTCGCGCTGCTGCAGGCCGGCGAGGTAGTCCTTGCCGCTGCCAGCCATGGAACGTAGCTCGTCGAGTTCCGGGTCGATGCCGGAGGCTATCACGCCCCCCTTGTCGACACGCACGGGGGCATCCTCGCTGATCTCGCGTTCTATCTTTTCATATATTATACGGCAGCTGCTGAGCTGTTCGCCGAAAAGCGAGAGAGCCGCCACGCGATGAGCGGTGCAGAGGGTTTTGAGTCCCTCGACCTCGCCGAGGGAACGCTTGAGCTGGAGCAGCTCGCGCGGGTTGATACGTCCCACGGCGACCTTCGAGATGAGACGTTCCATGTCGCCGATGCCGCGGATGTGCAGCCGCATACTGTCGGCGAGGTTGCCGTCGCGCACCAGCTCGTCGACGACGGAGAGGCGTTGCTCTATGGCGGCGACCTCCTTCAGCGGCATCACCGTCCAACGGCGCAGCAGACGCGACCCCATGGGGGTAAGGGTCTGGTCGATGACATCGATGAGGGTACGTGCGTTCTCGTTGGGAGAATGCAGAAGCTCGAGGTTGCGGACGGTAAACCTGTCGAGCCACACGTAGCGATCCTCCTCGATACGCGTGAGCTTGCAGATATGCTGGGTGCGGTCATGCTGGGTGTCCTGAAGGTAGTAGAGGGCGGCACCGGCGGCGACGATGCCGGCGTCGAGGCCGTCGACGCCGAAGCCTTTGAGCGACGTTGTGCCGAACTGTTTCATCAGCAACTCGTTGGCGAAATCGGGAGTGAACACCCAGTCGTCGAAGGTATTGGTGTAGTACTTCTCGGGAAAGAGTTCCTGGAAACGGCGTAGCAATTTGCGTTGGAGGATGACTTCCGTGGGGTGGAAGTTCTGCAGGAGCTTGTCGATATAAGGCGTGTCGCCCTGGGCCACGTAGAACTCGCCCGTCGAGACGTCGAGGAAGCTGATGCCATGCACCTTGTCGGTGAGGTGGAGGCCGCAGAGGAAGTTGTTCTCCTTGACATCCAGCACCATGTCGTTGTACGACACACCGGGGGTCACCAGCTCGGTGATGCCGCGCTTGACGAGTCCTTTGGCGGTCTTGGGGTCCTCGAGCTGCTCGCAGATGGCCACCCTCTGCCCTGCCTTGACGAGGCGAGGCAGGTATTGTTCCAGGGCGTGGTGCGGAAAACCCGCCAGCTCGGTGTATGTGGTGTTGCCGCTGGCCTTGCGCGTCAGCGTGATGCCGAGGATGCCGGAGCACTTGATGGCGTCGCTGCTGAAGGTCTCATAGAAGTCGCCGACGCGGAACAGCAGCATCGCGTCGGGGAACTTTTTCTTCATCTCGGCATACTGCCTCATCAAAGGCGAATCCTTCTCACTCTTGACGGCACGCGTTGTTTCTTTGTCTGTTTTCATGGATTGCTAGTCGCGGCCGCTCAGGTAAATCATCACATAGTAGAGCAGCGTCGCCAGCGAGGTGAGGGCACTGATGACGTAGGTATAAGCTGCCGAACGGAGGGCACTCTCGGCATAGGGATGCGTGTCGGGGGTGGTGATGTTGTGGGTGTTGAGCCACACCAGGGCACGGCGCGAGGCGTTGATTTCGACAGGCAGGGTGACGAAAGTGAAGAGCGTGGTGACGGCAAAGAGGATGATGCCGACAAGTAGCAGCGAGGGGAACTTCTGCACCATGAGTATGCCGATGAAGAGAATCCACGGAGTCACTTTGCTCGAGAGGTTGACTGCAGGCACCAGCTTGGAGCGGAGCCCGAGCCAGTAGTAGGCGGTGGCATGCTGCACGGCGTGGCCGCACTCGTGGGCGGCGACGGCTGCGGCGGCGACACTGTTGCCATGGTAAACGGCGTGGCTGAGGTTTAGGGTCTTGTTGACCGGGTTGTAGTGGTCGGTGAGTGTGCCGTTGACCTCCTGCACGGTGACGTCGCGGATGTCGTTGTCGCGCAGCATCTGCTCTGCCACCTCGCGGCCCGTCAGGCCGTAGTTCATTGCGATTTTCGAGTACTTCTTGAATTTCGACTCGACACTTTTGCTGGCAACCAAGCTGAGGATGAAAAGGATGCCGAAAATAATCCAAATTAAGGGAATAGACATATTTTTTTTATTTTTATTTTTTAAAACGACAACAATGCATATTTATTGTGCCATCAACACTTTTTTATGCGTCTTACCGTTCTCAAGAAAAAATACCATCATTCCGCTTTAACATTATTTAACTTAATTTCAAAAACTTTTTCTGAATTTTTGCACACTTTCCTTAAAGTATAAGGAAATTTTCACAATCAGGTTGCTGCTTGAGTGCTGGAATGCATCCTACTCTCCCTCTAAGTTAGGGGAGTATCCCGAGGATGGGGAGGGAGTGTGTCTTTGCACCAAGGATTTTGACTGCACTCAAATTCATCAAATTCATTCATTCACATTACCTAATCTTTCTTACGCCTCTACAAGTTTCAATGTCACCAAATAAAACTTAGAGAAAAAAAATGTAAATTTGCAGCATGAAAAAGAAAGTTTCAAAGTTGTATTCTTTACATTATTCATTTAAAACCTGTCAATTACCATGAAAAAGAAATTCTTCATCCCTCTTCTTTGTTTGATAATGACGGCATCTGTCACGTCATTATCTGCCCAGCAGGCGATAACTAAGGCACAATTCCCTTACGACATCACAAAGACAATAGTGAAAGAGTACATCTTTCCTAGCACCGTCAGCTATGTGGAAACAAAAGGAGTGCATTATTTTGCATTCGCCGATGCTTCAATGAATGTCTTTTACCAGGAATTCGACAAGAACATCTTTGTTCAGGATTTCAAAATCTTTAAGGAATTTGTCTATTTCTGCGGCTACGACAAAACGAATGGCTGTCAGGGTGTGTGGGGCTATTTCAAGGTGCTGGATTTAAAGACCAGCAATGCTCCATATAACACATACAGCAGTTTCAACTGTAGCAAACATACTGTTGACACCCTCCACAGCATTGTGGTTTACAGTATTCAATCGTCAATCAACATCGTTACTGTCGGCACGACCACCGACGGTGGCTCTGTCAAGAACGGCTGCACAATTCACATCACTCCATCGACAAGTGGAATCTATAATTGGGACTACACCATTGGTGTCACCCCTGACGCCACTGACGAGAGAATCAAATATCTCTGCGAGACCGACAATCTCATCGTGTCTGCAGGTTCCAGCTCTCTATTCTCTGATATGGAGACCTACCGAGTCCATAAGAAAAGCGACATTTTCTCAGTTACAGGACAGCAGGATGATATCTGGTACTTCGCTTACTCCACAGCTTATCCATACTTGAGAAACACTGACAAGTTTGCAATAACGCATACACAGGGTGAAAATATGGCAATGGCTTTTCAATCAAAAATAATATTACCTTCTCCAACTGATTGTATATTATTGTATGAATATGACATGTCAACACTCACAAATGGGACTAGCAGCACCCTTAATCCGCTGGCAGTATCGACATCAACATATCCGTTTGAGGTTGAAGGACTTGTGTATTCAGCCAACAGCAACAGTCTCTCATTGCTGATGACGGGTTATATCCCTTTTTCTCCATTGAACGGTTACGGTAGCATAGTTGCAGAAATCACTCCGGGAACGACTTATGCCAATCTGCACGGTTTAAAAGATATAGAACTTCATTCTATCGACAACTACAATTACAAACAGAATTTTGTGTGTCTCGGTACAGATTTGAATGATTACAAGAATGCCACATTTTACACCCAGCCATTGAATACCAGTATTAATTGCACAGACAACGCTTATATTTTTGGGGTAGACCCTATCTTTTTGACAAAAATGCACACCTATCCATATAAGCTTTGCTCAGACTCGTTCAATTGCAATCAAAAAAAAGGGGGCAATCTAGAACAGACACCAAACAATGTTATTTGCCAATAACACATAAGACATTCAAGCTCAATAATTTTCAAGATTATGAAAAAAGTAAAATATATCACCATAGCCTTTATGTTTTCACTTTCCGCATGGAATGTGTCGGCTCAAGAGTCATATTATTATCATGTTGGCGACACGATAACCGGCCGTTCACCGATTTATTATTACCAGTGGTGGAGCGAAGCCTGGCTTGCTGACACCTCGCACAGGCTAACTGTTTTGTGTGATCCAATAGAAATTTATGGGGGTGGGCCGGGAATTCCACCTATTGCACTAGGATTTCATGGGGAAATATTGCAGTTTTTTCATACAGACATACCTATTCAGATTATTGGTATTGCCACAACATGTATTACAACACAGATAAGCAGTTATTGGATTGACTTTCATAGCGATCCTTTATATCCCGAATACCTTCGTCTGTATGACGCTACCGAAGAAGACTTCTACCTGTTAAAGGAAGTGCAATATGACCGCCGTGCTCCAAAACGATATTTGGATTTGGATTTAAGAAACCATTCAGAATGGGACGTGACGAGCAGATGTTGCTATTGGGAGACTCCAGACCGAATTAGAACGGTGGATATTAGAGAATACTATTTTGATAAACCCGTAACAGTATCAGACTCATTCTATTTAGGGCATACGATAGAAAACGCATACGGTTGGACAGCCGATATTCATCGTGACACAATTGACAGTCATCAGATTACAATTCAGCCTGGATGTCTGGTCTGGGATGAATACATATGGCAATACCCAAACTATTGTAATCATTCTTGTGGATCCACCCCAAACCACCTGAAAAAATACAGGAATATTATTTGGGACATAGATTATGCCTCTCCGACATTTGGCGACACCATCGACTCTCTTTCTGCATGGCGCTGGACAGAGACTCCCTACTATATGCTTGAGTTCCCCATAGTCGTCATCGACTCCTCCTACATCATTCCGCCGTATGAGTGTCCGCCTGTCACCAACCTGCGTATCGCCCACATGGACGAGGGTCGCGCCATCCTATACTGGGACTCCCATGCCGACCACGTCTCCTTCCAGACCTGCTTCGGACTGCAAGGCACACCCCCCGACAGCTGCACACGCTTCAACTGCCCCATACAGGTCGGCGACATCAGAGGCCTCGACTCCTGCACCCACTACGATGCTTACGTCCGCGCCGTCTGCTACCACGACAGCACCTGCTACAGCAACTGGGTGGGTCCTCTCGACATCTTCATCTGCGACACTACCTCCGGCGGCGAGGATCCCAATGGCATAGCATCCACCGCCAACATGATGACCCACATCGTACCCAACCCCGCCACAACACAAGTCAACGTCTATTCGTCATTCCAGGTCAGCCGCGTGGAGGTCTTCTCCCTGCAGGGCAAAAAGATGGCCGACATGACAGCAGACGGTCACTCCGCCTCTTTCAGCGTCAGCGATTGGCCTTCTGGCCTGTACATCGTCACAGTCCACACCCAAGCCGCCAACGTGGCAAAAAAGCTCATTGTGAAATAGCCGCTACAACCCTATTGTCTTTAACTTGCGGAGACAAGAACACCATCTTGCGCCTCTGCAAGTTTTTTTTATTGGCAAAAAGTGTTGCTCTATCGCAAAAGATTAGTACCTTTGCAAAACTGTTTGGTCGCCGAAAGGCTGCAGAAAGCAGATGCTATATGCTATTGCACAGTCCGTTAGGTGTCAAAAGGGAACAATGTGAAAGTCATTGACAGTCCCGCTGCTGTAAGTTTCGCGCGACGCTGTCCCAGAAGGAAAAAGCCACTGATTGTCGTCACAGACATTTTCGGGAAGGCCGGGAGAGCGGAAACAAGCCAGAAGACCTGCCAGACAGAATCGATTATCCAGGCCGCGGTCGGAGCCGTGTCCATGCTCTCGAGGAAAGGGCGGTAATTATGAAAAACAGAATCTCAAACAAGAACATAGCGACCCCTGTCATCGTCTGCCTTGTGTGGGCGGTGTCTTTTATGCCCCTCTCGGCGCAGGACACGACACGGACAGGAGCCAGCCAGAAGCAGCATCTCGGCACCGTGGTGGTGCGTGGCGGCACGATGCCGTCGGCGACGCTGTCGCAAACCCCCGTGCAGGTGGTCACCATCGAGAAGATGGAACGCAGCGGCGCGATGCTGCTCAGCGACGCCGTCAAGCAGATGGCCGGCGTGACGCTGAAAGACTATGGAGGCGTGGGAGGCATGAAGACAGTCTCGGCACGCGGACTGGGCAGCCAGTTCAGCACCCTGACCATCGACGGCGTGGCCGTCAACGACTGCCAGAACGGGCAGGTAGACCTGGGACGCTACATGATAGGCAACAGCTCGATGGTGAGCCTCACCAACGGCCTGCAGGACGAGATGCTTATGTCGGCACGCTCGTCGGCAGCGGGCAACGTGATAAACATGGAAACCCAGGAGCCCCGTTTCCTCCCGGGCGAGCATACCCACGGGAGCATGGGACAAGAGTACGGAAGCTTCGGACTGCTGTCCAATGCCCTGCTCCTGGAGCAACGAGTCGACAGAAAAATGTCGCTCTCGCTCTGGGGCAACTGGCTGCAGAGCAGCGGCAACTACCCTTTCACATTATATTATACAGCTTCGCACGAGGACAGCAGCTCGGTGGAGCACCGCCAGCATTCGGCCATGAAGATGGCCACCGGCGACATAAATATCTTCTACAATATCTCGGCCAGCCGCATGCTGACCGCCAAGGTGCACTACGTGCAGGGCTACCACGAGCTGCCGGGGCCTGTGGCCTACTACGCCAAGCGAGGCACCGAGGATACGCGCGAGAAGCTCTTCTTCAGCCAGGTGCGCTACACAAGCCACCACCGGCTGACCAGCTACCAGCTGATAGGCAAATACCAGTACACCAACGACGTATACGAGGACAGTGCGGCACGCACACTGACCCGCTACCTTCGCAACGAATACAGCCAGAATGAGGGCTACCTGTCTGGCTCGATGGTATGGCACGCCACCGAGAGGCTCAGCGCCAGCGCCTCGGCCGACGGCTCGATAGGCACGCTGCACAGCAACCTGAAACGCGACAGCGTGGTGCAACGCACCACCCTGCTGGCCACCGCCTCGCTACGCTACCGCCACCCGAGAGCCACCATCAAAGGACAGCTGCTCGCCACGCTGGTAGGCGAAGACGCCAGTAGCGACGGGGAGGTGAGCTACCGCCGCCTGTCGCCCTACGCCGGCATCTCGCTAAGGCCCTTCAAGGCCATCCCGTTGAGGCTGCGATACTTCTACAAGAGCACCTACCGCGTGCCCAACTTCAACGAGATGTACTACTTCGTCATGCCCCTCGACACCCTGCGTCCCGAGCATGCCAACCAGCACAACATCGGCATCACCCTGCCGCCACGGACACTCTACAGCAGAGACTCCATCACCAGCTTCGCCGGCTCGGCGACCATCGACGGCTACCGCAACATCGTCAGCGACAAAATTATAGCCGTGCCACGGCAGAACATGTTCATCTGGTCGACGATGAACCTAGGGCTTGTCGAAGTCACCGGGCTCGACTTCAGCGGCATCATGGAATGGAAATGGAACCCTGCCGGCGGCAACGCCGACGATGCCGACGAGAGAGAGCTCCTGTCGCTGAACATCACCGCCACCTACAGCTATCAGGAAGCCCTCGACCGCACCGACCCCGACGACGAGAAGCGATACAACAACCAGATACCCTACACCCCGCGGCACAGCGGAGGAGTGGCACTATACCTAAGCACGCCGTGGGTGAACGTCGGCTACAACTACATGCAGGTGGGCGAACGCTACTCCATGCACCAGAACAGCAAGGAGAACCGCCTGGAACCTTACGCCGACCACAGCATAGCGCTGGACCACACTTTCCACCTCGGCGCCATAGACCTCAAGCTGCAGGCGCAGGCGCTTAACCTCCTCGACAAGCAATACGAGATTGTCCGCTCCTACCCCATGATGGGAAGGAACTACAGAATAAAAATAACCCTCACCTTCTAGAAAGTCCAGAGAACCTAGACAGTCTAGACAGTCTAGACAATCTAGACAATCTAGAAAATCCAGAAAAAAAATCAAAAAAATGAAAAAAAACACCTTTAGATTTCTCGTCGCCTTTGGCGTGATGGCACTGATGACGGCTTTCGTCGGCTGCAGCGAAAAGGAGAACGGCAACAACAACAGCAACACCCCAGGCGCCACACAGGAGTCGGGCGTGCAGAACAACTTCTTCGACAGCGCCAACAGCCGCGGTCTGGGCGACGTGGCGCAGGACATGATGCAGGTGGGCGACGACATCTACATCACAGTCTCGTTCAGCAACAGCATCGAGAAGATGAACCCCACAACGGGCAAGTCGTCACGCTTCGACACCGGCAATGATGCCGAGACCCCACGCAGCATGGTAGCCGGCAGCGACGGCAACATCTACGTCACATGCTACTATCCCCGCTCTGTGATACGCTACAACCCCGCCACACAGCAGGTGACCGGCATCTGCCAGCTGGGCGACTACCAGCCCGAAGGCATCGCCGAGGTGAACGGCAAGCTCTACATCGCCAGCGGCTACATCACCGACGAGAACAGCAACTTCCACTACGACAACAAGCTCTATGTCGTCGACATGAACAGTTTCACGGTCGTCGAAACCATCACAGTGAACTTCAATCCAGACAAAGTCAAGAAACTTGACGACAACCATATCGTCTTCAACACCCTCGGCAACTACACGGACGACAACGGCGGCCTCTACATCATGGATGTCAACAGCAAGGCGATAACAGAGCTGAGCGTCAATCTCTACAACTTCGACGTCTATGTCGGCGAAATCTACGGCTATACCAGCACCTACGGCGCAGCCCCCGACTTCTACAAGCTGGATGCCAACGGCAACGTCACCTTTCTTGGCATCGAATGGACAGCCTCCGACAACCCTTACGGCATAGCCGTGAACCCCTACAACGACGACATCATCATCACCAGCGACGGCAACTATACCGCCAACGGCGACTGCTATGTCTACACCAGCAGCGGCACACTGCGCAAGGGCGGCATCGAGGTAGGGCTGCTGCCCTGCAAGATTGTGGCCCTCGACGGCAACCAGCTGATAGTGCTCAACCAGGGCAACTGGGGCTCGAATAACGCCAGCGTCAGCAAACTGGACCTCACCAAGATAGCGAAATAAGGACACGCGAATCACTCATTATCTATTTTATATTCCGGGCCGGACAGCAGCATCGCCGTCCGGCTTTTTTTTCGACATGAACAATAAATGGGGAGACACGGCGTTAAATTGAGGATTAAAAATTGAAAGCCACACCGTTTTGAAAATAAAAGCCTCATCCTTCTCCCCTGCCCTCGCCGCCCTCTGCAACCTCGCCCTCGCCTATGTGGTCTACATGCTCTGCCGTGTGGTCTACGTGTGGGAGAACTGGAACCTTTTCGCCCCGGGATGGGAGGCCCTCCCGAAAGGCGACCTGCTGCGCGGAGCGCTTCGTTTCGACAGCGCGGCCATCTTCTACACCAACACCCTCTACCTCGCCCTCATGCTGTTGCCGCTGCACCTGAAAGAACGCCGCTGGTGGCATACGATGACGAAATGGATTTTCGTTGTCGTCAACGCGCTGGCAGTAGCCATCAACCTCAGCGATGCCGTCTATTCGCAGTACACAGGCCGCCGCACCACCTCGACATTCTTCTCCGAGTTCAGCAACGAGGGCAACCTGGGAACCATCTTCACCACCGAACTGGTAAACCACTGGTACCTGGTCCTCGCCGCCATCGCGATGACGGCACTGCTTTGGTTCCTCTACACCGATGTGGACGACCCCGGGAGGGAGTCGAGACAAACCGGATTGGCACCATATTACGCCGTTCAGACGGCGTTGTTCCTGCTGCTGTTCCCCACTGCCATCGTCGCCATACGCGGTGGAGCCACACGCACCACACGCCCCATAACGCTATCCAACGCCAACCAGTACGTCAACCAGCCCCACGAGGCCGCCATCGTGCTTAATACCCCGTTCACACTCATCCGCACCATCGGCAAAACGACATTCGTCGACCCTGGATACTACACCCCTGACCAACTTGAAGCAATATACACCCCTCTCCACTCAAGCAATCAAGCATTCAGGCAATCAAGCAATCCGAAGAACGTCGTCATCCTCATCGTCGAGAGCTTCGGACGCGAATACATAGGCTACTACAACCGCCACCTCGAAGGCGGTCACTACAAAGGCTACACCCCTTTTGTGGACTCGCTCCTCGAACGCTCGCTGACATGGCAGACCACGCTTGCCAACGGCCGCAAGAGCATCGACGGCATGCCGTCGGTGCTGTCGTCCATACCCATGTTCGTCGAGCCATTCTTTGTCACCAACTACTCTCTCAACCACGTCGGCGGCATCGCTGCGGAGCTGGGCAGTAGAGGCTACAGCTCGGCATTCTTCCATGGAGCCGAGAACAGCTCGATGGGTTTCCAGGCCTTTGCACGCGCCACGGGCTTCGGCGACTATTACGGCAAGGACGACTACGACAAGGATCCCCGCTTCGACGGCGAGGAGGACTTCGACGGGGCCTGGGCCATCTGGGACGAGCCGTTCCTGCAATACTTTGCCGCCAAGATAGGCGAGATGCGAGAGCCTTTCGTCACGGCCCTCTTCACCGCCTCGTCGCACCACCCCTTCGCCCTTCCGGAGAGATACAGGGAGGTCTACCCCGAAGAGGCGTTGCCCATACACAAGTGCATACGCTACACCGACAACGCCCTGCGCCACTTCTTCGCCACGGCAAGCCGTGAGCCATGGTTCAAGAACACCATCTTCGTCATCACCAGCGACCACACCAACTCGTCGAACCACAGCGAATACATGACCTCCATAGGGGTATACGCGGCACCCATCCTCATCTACGACCCCTCGGGCGAGCTGCCCACGGGCATGATGCCCGGCGTGGCACAGCAGATAGACATCATGCCCACCCTGCTCGGCATCCTTGGCCACGACAAGCCCTACATAGCCTTCGGCAAGGACCTGCTCGCCACCCCTGCCGACAGCACATGGGCTGTCAACTACGCGAACGGCATCTACCAGTATCTGCAGAACGACACCCTCATCCAGTTCGACGGCGAGCATGTCACCGCAGCATATAAGCTGAGTGCCGACACTCTGATGAAGCATCCGCTCCCCACCCACCCCGCCTGGCACGAGACACGCGTCAAAGCCATCATACAGCAGTACATGAGCCGCATGATCAATGACAAATTGAAAATTGAAAATTGAAACCTCGCGGCGGCAGTCCATTCACTTTTCACTTTTCACTTCTCACTTCCCACTTTTCACTTTTCACTTTTCACTTCTCACTTTTCACTTCTC
>JAFSKP010000112.1 GCA_017448905.1 Bacteroidales bacterium
CCTAAACCTCACTTAATCATTTATCTCAGCGGCATATAAATCACCCTCTTCTCCGCGAACCACGGTTCATCAAAGTAGTCGCTAATTTCGAATATCCGTACCTTCTTCCTGAAGGGTGCAATCTCGTCTGTCAAGTCGCCTCCCTTAAGGTAGATAATGCCGTTGCGTAGCTTATGGTAATGGATGTCGGAGACCTTGCCTCTCACCCACCCCACAAACTGCGTGAGGTCGGTGACTGCTCGGGACACTATGAAGTCGAAGTCGCGCGTCACCTGCTCGGCTCGTATCTGTTCGGCCTTGACGTTCTTCAGTTCCAGCGATTCGGCGACACTCTGCACCACCTTTATCTTCTTGCCTATCGAGTCGACAAGGTAGAAGTTGGCATCGGGGAACATGATTGCCAACGGTATGCCTGGGAAGCCTCCGCCTGTACCCAAGTCCATCACCTCTGCCATAGTTTTGAACTTCAACACCTTGGCTATAGCCAACGAATGCAGGACATGGTGTTCCACAAAGTTGTCCATATCCTTGCGTGAGATGACGTTGATTTTCGAATTCCAGTCGCCATACAGCTCCGGCAGAGCGGCAAACTGTTCCTTTTGCCGCTCCGTAAGCCTTGGAAAATATTTAAGTATCAAATCCATATCCCATTATATTCACTGTCCACTATTCACCATTCACTATTCACCATTCACTATTCACTATTCTCCATTCACTATTCACCATTCACTACCCAAAGTACTCCACTCCACTCTCGAAAATCTGCTGGTCGTCGTTGCCGTAGATGTTCATGGCACTGCCTTTGCTGCGACGCTCCGAGTGGCCCATCTTGCCAAAGACACGACCGTCGGGGCTGGTGATGCCCTCGATGGCACAGAACGAACCGTTCATATTGTACTCCTCGTCCATGGTGGGCTCACCATCCAGGTTTACATACTGTGTGGCCACCTGACCATTGTCGAAGAGCCGCTCTATCCACTGCTTGGGTGCCACAAAGCGTCCCTCGCCATGCGAAACGGGAATGACATATGTAGCCCCCAATTCGGCACGGCGTAGCCATGGACTCAGGTTGGATGTGACCCTGGTATATGCCATCTTGCTCTGGTGACGACCTATCGTGTTAAATGTCAGTGTAGGAGCATCCTCCGCCTGTGCACATATCTCGCCGAAAGGCACCAGTCCCAGTTTCACCAAGGCCTGGAATCCGTTGCAGATGCCGAGCATCAGTCCGTCGCGCTTTTGCAGCAGCTCCATCACGGCTTCGGCTATCCTCGGATTGCGGAAGACGCTGGTGATGAACTTGGCGCTGCCCTCCGGCTCGTCGCCTGCCGAAAAGCCGCCAGGAATCATCACTATCTGGCTGCCCTTGATGGCATCGACGTATGCATCGACACTCTCGCGTATCTGCTGGCCGTTCTGGTTGCGGAACACTATGATCTCGCTCTCGGCTCCGGCACGGTTGAAAGCCCGCGCCGAGTCGTACTCGCAGTTGGTGCCGGGGAAGGCTGGTATGAAAACATGGGGTTTGGCAACCTTGTGACGGCAGACGATGATATCCTTATAGTCCTTGAGACCCCTGTTGTCGTTCAGCTCCTTATGTTCCGAAACACTTCTGGTGGGGAAGACTCCCTCCAAGGGACGCTGCCATGCGGCTATGGCATCCTCGATGCTGACTCGCTCACCCTTGTACTCGAAATAGTTGTTGTCGGTGACGACACCCACCTCACGGCAACGGAATGGGAGGTCGTTCGCCGCAACCGGGGTTTCAATGAGGATATTGCCATAGTCTATCCTCGACAGGTCGCCTAGGGTCACGCTGTCGTCGAGCGTCACGCCGAGCTTGTTGCCGAAAGCCATCTTGCTGACAGCCTCAATCAAGGCGCCCCTGCCAATGCAGTAGGTGGCCAGCACTTTCCCTGCCTCTATGGCTTTGCGCAATGCGCCATACTGCGCCATTGCGTCGTCATAGTCCGGCATATCGTACTCTTTCTTCTTCACATCGAGCAATACCAGGCGGCTTCCAGCCTTCTTCAGCTCGGGTGTCACGACATGAGCCAAGTCGCTGATGCCTACGGCAAAACTGCACAGCGTCGGTGGAACATCGATGTCATTGAATGTGCCGCTCATCGAATCCTTGCCTCCAATGGCCGGCAGTTTAAGCCCCATCTGGGCATTGTATGCTCCAAGCAGCGCGGAGAACGGCTCTCCCCAGCGGTATGGGTCGTTGCCGAGTTTCTTGAAGTACTCTTGGAATGTGAGTCGCACCCTGCTGGCATCGCCTCCGGCGGCAGCAATCTTGGCCACCGAGTCGAGCACGGCATTGACAGCACCGTGGAACGGACTCCAGCTGAGCCTGTAGGGATCCAGACCGTATGCCATTATGGTCACCGTGTCGCACTTGCCGTCAAGCAAGGGCAACTTACCTATCATGCTTTGTGTGGGGGTGAGCTGGTAGCGACCGCCGAAGGGCATCACGACGCTGCCGGCGCCAATGCTGCTGTCGAACATCTCGACAAGCCCTTTCTGCGAACAGACGTTAAAGTCACCGAGTGTCCCGCACCAATGCTCCTTGAGTGTGCTGGGCTCCTGACGGAAGGCATCGGCGATGGCCTCTTCTGATGTGTCGAAGGGCTTGCGGGGCATCTTCACTCTGACTGTCGTCTCCTGGTGTGCGCCGTTGGTGTCGATGAAGCGGCGGCTGAGGTTGACAATCTCTTTGCCTCGCCAGCTGATGACCATGCGAGGTTCCTCTGTGACGGTGGCCACGACTGTAGCTTCGAGATTCTCCTCGTCGGCATATTTGAGCATCTGCTCCACATCCTTAGGGTCGACAACGACGGCCATACGCTCCTGGCTCTCACTGATAGCCAGCTCGGTGCCGTCGAGACCGGCATATTTCTTCGGGACCTTGTCGAGGTTGATCTGCAAGCCGTCGGCCAGCTCGCCAATGGCGACACTCACGCCACCGGCACCGAAGTCGTTGCACTTCTTGATGATATGCGACACCTCCTCGCGACGGAAAAGGCGCTGTATCTTGCGTTCTGTGGGGGCATTGCCTTTCTGCACTTCGGCTCCGCAAGTGGTCAGCGACTTGGTGGTGTGACTCTTCGAAGCCCCTGTGGCACCTCCTATACCGTCACGGCCGGTACGGCCTCCAAGCAGGATGATGACATCGCCGGGGTCGGAGGTGAGACGTTGCACAGCACGACGGGGTGCTGCCGCTATCACCGCTCCTATCTCCATGCGTTTGGCGACATAGTTGGGATGATAGACCTCGTCCACCAAACCGGTGGCAAGACCTATCTGGTTGCCGTAGCTGCTGTAGCCTCGGGCTGCCGTGGTGACAATCTTGCGTTGTGGAAGCTTGCCGGCCAGGGTCTCGTCGAGTGGCTTCGTGGGGTCGGCGGCACCGGTGACACGCATGGCCTGATAGACGTAAGTGCGTCCCGAAAGCGGGTCGCGTATGCAGCCGCCGAGGCAGGTGGCTGCACCTCCGAAGGGTTCTATCTCGGTGGGATGGTTGTGGGTCTCGTTCTTGAAGTTGATGAGCCACTCCTCCTCCTTGCCGTCAATCACTACGGGCACCACGATGGAGCAGGCATTGATCTCGTCGCTGGGCTCCTGGTCGTCGAGGATGCCGGCTCTCTTCAGCCGCTTGGCAGCGAGGGTGCCGATGTCCATCAGGCAGACATATTTGTCGGTACGACCCTCGTACTGCTCCTTGTGGTCGGCAAGGTATTGCTGGAATGCACCTTCAATGAGAGGACGATAGTAGCCGTCGTCGAACTCCACATCCTTCAGCTCGGTGGCGAAAGTGGTGTGACGGCAATGGTCGCTCCAGTAGGTGTCTAGCACTCGTATCTCTGTCATCGTGGGGTCTCGATGTTCTTCATCGTGGAAGTAACGTTGTATATGCTTGAAGTCAGCAAAAGTCATTGCCAGCCCCAATGAGTCGTACAGCTCCTTGAGCCGCGACTCTGCCATATCCTTGAAGCCGTCAAAGACAATGACATCGGCAGGCTCGTCGAAATGGTCGACAAGCGTCGCAGGCTTGACTTCGTCGGTTGCACGGCTGTCGACAGGGTTGATGCAATGCTTCATTATCCCGGCTTTCTGGGATTCGTTCAGCACGCCGGAGATAACGTATGTTGTCGCCGACTTGATAATGGGGTTTTCGTCAGCACCCATCAGGCAGCAGCACTGCTCCGCCGAGTCGGCACGCTGGTCGAACTGCCCGGGCAGATACTCCACCGAAAAGACAAAGTCATCGTCGGCGTGAGGGAATTCCTCTTCGTAGACATTGTCAACTGGAGGTTCGGAAAAAACTGTGACGAGCGCCTTGCGATAGGTTTCGTCCGAAAGATTCTCAATATCGTAGCGTATCAGTACGCGAACTTTTTCTACCTTAATGTTGAGGTAGTTGAGCATCTCGGCATAGAGTTCCTTGGCCTTGATGCTGTACTCGGGTTTCTTCTCAACATAAATTCGACGAACAGTATTCATATTATTATTGTTATTTTGTTTTTTTTCTAGACTTTATTAGATTGTCTAGAACTTCTAGACTATCTAGAGCTTCTAGGTCGTCTAGATTGTCTAGATTGTCTAGATTGTCTATGCTTTTTCTTTATATGTCTCTTTCAAGATATTGATATCCCAACCATCGGCATTGCGGGGTGCGACATCTGTGTAGAAGTCCAGGATGCGACGCATGTCGGCATCAAAGTCGCCTGTCGGATCCAGGAGCGGTCCCACACCCATGCGTCGTGTCCTGTAGTTGATGTAGGTCACCGCTATCGGCACTCCTGCCCGCATGGCTATCTCGTAGAATCCCCGCTTGAAACGGCGTACCTTCTTGCGTGTTCCCTCGGGTGTGATAATCACAGTGATGTCGTCATTCTCCTTGAGAGCCTTTACGGCACTGTCCACAATATGGTTCGAGCGGTTGCCGCGGTCAATGGACAGGGCGCCGCATCGCTTGAGGAATCGGCGTATCGGGAAAACAAAGAATTCCTTCTTGATAAAGAAACGTCCGTCGAGCCCCATATACCACACACACGAGGCGCCGAGCAGGAAATCGTATATGCTGGTATGCGGAGCCTCGATGAGGACACAATGACGCAGACGACGCAAATCATCGTCGCCTGGCAGGTCATATTTCCACCCGAACAGTCTTGTTATTAATATCCAGAGCTTTTTCACTTTTCAACTTTCATCTTTCATCTCCCAACTTTCATCTTTCATCTTTCAACTTTCATCTCCCTCCTCTCATCTGCTTTCGCAGGTTCTCTGCTGCTTTCTTGTCTCCACTTTTCTCAAGCCCGTTGGCGTATGCCGTATAAAAAGCGTATGTGGCCGCATTCTGGTCGACACCATTCATGGCCGACAGCTGCACATACAGCTGCAGGGCTTCCTGATCCATCAGGCCACGCGAAAGCATGTTGTTTATCTCGGCCATGGCGGACGACAAGTCTCCGCGCTGGGCATACAAGCGGGCGGTGATGGTGAAAGGATAGGCATACTTGGCCTCGGCCTTCATCTTGTCGAGCATCGCCACAGCCTCCTGCTGGCGACCGCTCTCAAGATAGGCATATATCAGCAGTTGCCCCGCCGTGGGATTGGTTGGATCTATCTCTAACAGTCTGTTGCAATGGTCGATGACCTCGCTGTATCTGTGCTGCTGCAAGCCTATGCTCGCAAGGTTCTGCAGGGCTGTCTCATTGTACGGATTCAGTGTCAGCACCTTGTTGAACAGCACAACGGCACTGTCCACATCGCCGCTCTTGAGCAACTCCAGGGCGTCGTAGTCGTCCTTGGTCTGGCGCTTGAGTATCAACGCTATGGGCTTGCCGTCGACATCGACGGTATGCACACAGTCCTTGGGCGGAAACTGGGGACCGAGCAGGTACTCGCCGCTGACACCGGTCAGTGGGAACACCAGATAGTCCCAATCGTATTCGTAGCGCTGTGCCCAGCGGATGAAACGGACCTGGAACCGCGTGGTGTCGCCGTGCAGAAAGTACTTGGTCGACTCTATATGCCAGGATCCTATGATGGTCTTCGCGCCGTCGGAACGCGGCTCGGCATTCGCCACGACCCACTCGGTGGCCTCGCGCATGGAATGGTAATAGTAATCCAACTCGTAATGTCCGAAGGCTTTCTTCACGCCACCACTCAACTCATTGAAATAGACATACTCGTAGGGATGGTTGCGTACCGTGTGCAGTGCTGGAGGCAGCATCAGCAGCAACGGCAAAGCCACCCCGACAGCCTCCACCCAACGCTTCCTGCTCTTCCTGCCAAGCCATGCGGCAAAGGCATCGAAACCAAGACCGGCAGCAATAACCATAGGCGGATAGGCAAACAGCGAATGCCGCCAGCCACCATAGACATTGGCACCCGTTGCGACAATCCAACAAACAGGGAAAACAAAGCAGAAGTAGAGCATGGCGCTCTCGATCCATCGCTCTTTCCTGAAAGCGCCGAAGAAAGGATATGCCAGCCAGCCAAGCATCACGACAAGGGGTATGGTCATCAGCATGAACTTCGGCGTATAGTACCACGGCAGAGCTCCCGACATCATCATCTGTCCCTCAAAGAGCTGGCGAAGCTGCACATCGAACTGCGACATCAGCTTGAAGCTCTCTATGCTGTTGGCTATCGGATTCTGCATGGCGAAAGGCCATAACAGCAGGCCGGCAAAAAAACCCGACAGGCAGACCGCAGCAGCAGCCGACAATGCCTTGGCTACAGTGGCGCCGCCCACCTGCTTGCCATAACGGACAAGCCACAGCAAACCCCACAGCCCCATATAGCCCACGACGATAAGTCCGCCGATACGGTTGCTCACCGCCAAGGCAAGCGACAATGCAAGCATCAGAAGTGTCAATGGGTTGAATTTGGGCGTCTTCTTGATACACATGGCGATGACATACAACGCCACAATAAGCACCGCGAAGAAAACCCCCGCAGTCTTCAACAGAAGCGGCGAGGCTGCGACTATCAAGAAGATGGCAATATTACGCGTAGCCTTGTCAGAAAAAGCCTGCTCGGGGAAAAGCACCTTGACTGCGGACTTCTTTCCGCTCTCACTTCTCTGCTCAACCGGCGTCAACTGGCGGAAAAACATCATCATGTAGTAGATGAACATTGTGATGCCGGCGGCAAGCGGTATGTCCTTGGGGTTGTTGAACGAATGTCCGAGCAGGCGGGGTGAGAAGAACAGCAGCAGCATCGTCAGAACCCCTGCCCTCCAGCCTCCCATACGGTAGGCTATAAGGCCGCCGAACAGCACTATTATCCAGCCGAGGAAAGCATTGCAGGCATGACGTGTCCGGGCTATATCTTCGATGCCGAAAGTTTCGCCTATCCACTCCGTGACGACATCGAACGAGCAACCGTAGTATTTCAGGTTCCAGCTTTGCGTCTTGCCGTTGATTGTGACCACGTCCTGAAGGCACGTGCTGTCGGCGCCGTCGCTGCGGTAGTAGTCCATCACGAAACGGCCCTGCGGAATCTGGAACTTGTCCTCGTCGCCACTGTTGCCGGCCCTACGGCTCATCAGCGGCATGGCTATAAACAAAAGGGCGGCAATGCCCACAAAGAGCCAGAACCATACATTGCCCTTGTTTTCTGAAAAAAATCTTTTCATCTGTATCTCCTTTTTATTTTCACAAGCTCGACAGGGGCCTTGAAGAAGTCGCGGCTTTTGAGCTGTGAGCCGTCAACGTCCTGCCATTGGTAGAGCGGGAATTCATAAATCTTCTCCGTGGCACGGACTGCGCCGTGTAGCTTCTTGTATCTTGCCAACAGCTCCACGTCGAAAAGCCACCGCGTCACAAAAGGTTCGGTGAAAATAGCCTCGACAACCTCCCTGCGGAACAACTTGGCGCCGCATTGCGTGTCGTATACCGGCAAGTCAAGCATCAAGGAAGCCACAGTGGCGAAACAGCGACCCAGATAATGGCGCATAGGCTTGCGCCGCACCTTGGCACCCAGGCGCATAAGTCTCAGACCCATGACAGCATCGTAGCCGCGCTCTGCCCACTGCACCATGGGTTCTATCTCGTCAAGAGGTGTCGCCAAGTCGGCATCCCAGAATGCGACATATTCAGACCCGTACTGTTTGGCAGCGTGGAGCATACCTTTGCGTACAGCCTCGGCCTTGCCCCCGTTGGGCTGGATGTCAAGCAGCAACAGCCTTTCATGACGGGCGGTGAGGGCCTGAAGCACCTCGAGGGTGTTGTCACGACTGCCATCGTTGGCAAAGAGGAACGCCACATCGTCGTGACGCTCCACATATTCCAGGAACGCCTCTTGCCGCAACCGCTTCGACTCGTTGTAGCAGGGCACTACAACAATGGTTTTCATAGTCCGAAGCGTTTCTTGTAGGCTTTCATGGTGTTCTGCAGCAGCGAGACGATGGTGAGAGGCCCGACACCGCCGGGTACCGGCGTCACCCAGCTGCAATGGGCATCGACCTCGCTGTGCTTAACGTCTCCTATGATACGGAATCCAGACTTCTTGGTGGCATCGGGTATCCGATGGATTCCAACATCGACCAAGACAACACCATCCTTGACCATGTCGGCCGTGACAAACTCAGGCTTGCCGATTGCCACAACAAGTATGTCGGCCTGGCGTGTAAGCTCGGCCAGGTTGCGTGTGCGGCTGTGGCACAGCGTCACGGTGCAGTTGGCTCCTTTCCTGTTACGCGACAAGAGGTTGGCAACGGGTGTTCCTACAATGTTGCTGCGTCCCAAGACAACACAGTGCTTGCCTTCTGTCTCTATGTTGTAGTGCTCCAGAATCGAGCATACCCCCATCGGTGTGGCTGGAAGGAACGACTCCTCACCCAGCACCATGCGGCCTATGTTGATTGGCGTAAAACCGTCGACATCCTTGTCTGGCGATATGGAATTGATGACCTTCTGTTCGTTGATCTGACTGGGCAGCGGAAGCTGGACTATGAATCCGTCGACATCGTCGTCATCATTCAAGAAACGGATGGCATGGAGCAAGTCTTCTTCACTGGTGTTGGCGGAATAACGGTATACCGACGATGTGAAGCCGACTTCATGGGACGATTTCTCCTTGTTGGCGACGTATGTCTGGCTTGCACCGTCGTCACCGACAAGGATTGCTGCCAGATGAGGGGGGCGTAAACCCTTGGCTGTATATTGCCGCACCTCGTTGGCTATCTGGTCTTTGATTGCGATTGATGTCTGTTTTCCATCAAGAAGCTGAAACATATTTCTTTGATTGTTTGATTGCTTGATTGATTGATTGCTTGATTGTTTGATTGATTGACGGGCCGTCACCTCCTGCGCTTCGGGAATCCCATCTTCCCTTTGTTGGTCGATACCGCCTTCATCATCTTGCGAGTATCCTCAAACTGTTTCACCAGACGGTTGACCTCCTGGATTGTGCGTCCACTGCCGGCGGCTATGCGTTGTTTGCGGCTGCCATTGATGCAAGAGGGGTTGCGACGCTCGTATGGCGTCATCGAGCCTATTATCGACTCGATGGGTACAAAGGCGTCGTCGCCAATCTCTATGTCCTTGGTGAGCTTGCCAAGTCCCGGAATCATTCCCAGGAGGTCTTTCATGTTGCCCATCTTTTTCACCTGGGCTATCTGCGAGAGGAAGTCCTCGTAGTTGTATTCGTTGGTGACCAGCCGTTTCTGTATCTTGCGTGCCTCAGCCTCGTCATACTGTTCCTGCGCACGCTCCACGAGCGACACTACATCGCCCATACCCAGGATGCGGCTCGCCATACGGTCGGGATGAAAGACGTCAAGGGCGTCCATTTTCTCACCGATGCCGATAAACTTGATAGGCTTCTGCACCGCGTAGCGTATGGTGAGGGCTGCACCTCCTCGCGTGTCGCCGTCAAGCTTGGTGAGCACCACCCCGTCATAGTCGATGCGCTCGTTGAAGGCCTTGGCTGTGTTCACTGCATCCTGGCCTGTCATAGAGTCAACGACAAAGAGGGTCTCCTGGGGCTGCAGGCTCTGCTTGAGGTTGGAAATCTCGTCCATCATCTGCTCGTCGACAGCCAGACGTCCGGCAGTATCGACTATCACGACGTTGATGCCCTTCAGCTTGGCCTCCTGCAAGGCGTCCTTGGCGATGCGTACTGGGTCGCTGTCGCCCATGCGGGCAAAGACAGGCACACCGACCTGCTCACCAAGCACCTGCAACTGGTTGACGGCTGCGGGACGGTAGACGTCACCTGCCACAAGCATCACGCTCTTCCCTTTCTTGTTCCTCAGGTAATGCGCCAGCTTGGCACTGAAAGTGGTCTTGCCCGAGCCCTGCAGACCCGCTATGAGCACTATGGCCGGACTGCCCTTGACATTGATGTCGACAGCCTCGCTACCCATAAGCTTGGTGAGCTCCTCATGCACTATCTTGACCATGAGCTGGCCTGGCTCTATCGACTGTATGACGTTGCGGCCCAGGGCTTCCTGCTTCACACGGTCTGTAAACTCCTTCGCTATCGGATAACTGACGTCGGCGTCAAGCAAAGCCTTGCGGACCTCCTTGACGGTCTCGGCGATATTGATGTCGGTAATGGAACCCTTGCCCCTCAACGTGTGCAGAGCTTTCTCTATTTTACTGCTTATGTTCTCGAACATATATTTCCTTTTTTATTTTTTTTCGAAAAACAAAAATACGAAAACCGCTACACCCTTACGACAACCACACCAAAAAGGCGTTGCACAACAAAATGTTAGCATCACACATCCATCAAACACCAGTCGTAAAGGGCATAGACTATCGGACTGCAAAGATAAGAAAAAAAAAAAACAACGAAAGTTTTTTTTTATCCATACGAAACTTTTTTACAACTTTTGTCGTTATTGTCAACAAACATAAATACGAACAGGATTATCTATTTATGAGACAACTCAAAATTACACATTCCATCACGAACCGCGACATCAAGTCGCTGGACAAGTACCTGCAGGACATCTGCAGCGAAGAGCTGCTGACCCCAGAGGAGGAAGTCCAGCTCGCCCAGCGCATCAAGGCCGGCGACCAGGCCGCCCTCGACCGCCTCACCAAGGCCAACCTGCGCTTCGTGGTTTCCGTCGCGAAACAATACCAGAACCAGGGCCTGAGCCTCCCCGACCTCATCAACGAAGGCAACGTGGGCCTCATCAAGGCTGCCAAGCGCTTCGACGAGACACGCGGCTTCAAGTTCATCTCCTACGCCGTATGGTGGATCCGCCAGTCCATACTCCAAGCCATCGCCGAAAACTCCCGCATCGTCCGGCTCCCCTCAAACCAGCTCGGCGCCCTCAACAAACTGAAAAAAGAAATATCCAAACTGGAGCAAAAACTCGAACGCCCCCCGTCGGAGGAGGAACTCGCTGAACTGCTCGACATCCCCGAGGACAAAATCAAAAGCATTCTCGGCATCTCAAGCCGCCATATCTCTATCGACGCCCCTCTCGTGGCCGACGAGGACGTCAACTTCGTCGACGTGCTGCCCAACGAGGACACCCCCGCCACCGACGAATCCCTTATGCAGGAGTCACTGTCTGTCGAGATTGAACGCGCCCTCTCCTCCCTCACCGAATACGAACGCGATGTTATACGCATGTATTTCGGCATCGGCATCCCTCACGCCCTCAGCCTCGACGAGATAGCCATGAAGTTCGGCCTCACCCGCGAACGTGTACGCCAAATCAAGGAGAAAGGCCTCAAGCGCCTCAAGACAAGCTCCAAAAGCAAACACCTTATCGCCTACCTGTAAACCAAAACCATACGTCACAGCAAAAGGCCGCCCACAAGGACGGCCTTTCCTATTTCATTCAATTCAAGCACCCAAACATTCAAGCACTCAAGCAATCAAACATTCAAGCAATCAAACATTCAAGCACTCACATATCGGCATCCTCGTCGGTCTCGGGGATCATCTCAGACCAGTCAAGGTGCACAGGGTAGACATTCTCGCGGACTATCGTTCCAGGGTATGTGTCCTTTATCCTCTGCATGAAGACATAAGCATCAAGCTTGGATGTGAAATCCCCCACCTTGACCCTGAAATTCGGCTCGCTGAAGACAATGTAGACCTCCACGTCAGGATAAGACTCCTTGAACCTGGACTTCAACTCGAATGCCTGGTTGCGGGAATTGGGACCCGACAAGGCAGCAATCTGGACACGGTAGCCCGGAACAGTCCGCAACCTTTCGTTGAACTCCACATGCTTCTTCACAAGCTCCCCTACCTTGATGTCGCCGGTTATCTCTATGGTACCCTTGCGGTTCTGTGCCGAGACAGCACCGAACGTGAGCGTCATGCTTAAAAACAACAAGAAAACTCTTCTCATTGTACCCCCATTAACGCGACTGTGAACCGATCTGCTCCGGACGTATCGAGAGGATGGGATGCTTCGAGAGATGCAGCATCTGCTGGGCATAGTTCCCTAAGAGCCACGCCGTCAGCGCCTTCTCCTGCTCTGTCATGATGACAATGAGGTCGGCATTGATCCTGTCGGCATACTCCAGCGTCGTCACCGTAAGGTTCTTCTTGGCGTCGACAAACTCCGTCTCGTGCTTCACGCCATACTTGTCCAGGTACTTCTCCACCTGATCGACATAGCCGTCGACAAGCGTGGTGATGTCCTTCGAATCGGAGGTGTAAAGGCCAAGGAGATGGATGGTCGAACCGAATGTCTTTGCCATACGCGTGGCAAAAGGCACCTTCTGCCGCGTCTCGGTGGTGGAGTCCAGTGGCACCACAATACGTTCCAGGTTCTTGTGGAAATCGAAGTCCTCACGCACAGAGAGCACCGGCACAGGCGAGTCGGTGATAGTGCGGTAAGTGTTCTTGCCTATCCAGTTGGTCTCGAAGCCCGACATGCCATGGGTGCCGACGACAACCATCAGGGCCTGGTCCTCGACAGCCTGGGTCGCAAGCTGTTCCGACACCTTGCCCTCACGGATGACATACTCCAGCTTAATGCCATTCAACAGATGTGCCACACCGGCGTTTCGACGCTCTATTTCAGCCCGTATCGGAGCCTCGTCCTCGCCCTCCGACTTGACATACACCAGGCGTATGTCGCTTTGCCAACGGTTGGCTATATCGATGGTGAGGTCAACGGCATTGGCCGAACCTGTGGAAAAATCAAATCCAACAATGATGTTATTCATAGACGATTGTTTTAGCAGTTTGTTTTACGGTACAAAAGTACAAACATTTTTCGAATTGAGCGAAAAAAATTGTTAAATCACTTCGAAATCCCTGTTCCAACTGGGAAAACAAAGCCTGTTTTCAGCAAAAAAAGGAGAATATAAATCATACATATCACCCTGATTTACGGTCGTTTGAATGCAACTTGTTGAAAACTGTATGTTTTTTTTTATCTCGTTACAGAAAAAAAGTGTAAATTTGCATTTTAAAATAAGAAAACAATCCAAAAAAACTAAATAAACGCAATTATGACTGAAATCTGGTCTGCTGTTTTAGTTCTGAGCATTACAGGAGCCATCTTCGCAGTGGTACTCTATTTTGTGGCACAGAAATTCAAGGTCGTCGAAGACCCGCTTATCGACGAGGTCGCCGAGGTACTCCCGGGCGCCAACTGCGGCGGCTGCGGCAAAGCCGGCTGCCGTGCCATGGCCGAAGCCTTCGTCAAACAAGGCAACATGGACGGTTTGAGCTGCCCCGCCGGCGGGGCCGAAGTGGCCAAGAAAGTCGCCGCCCTGCTGGGATGCACACCCGAAGAAAAAGAGCCTCAGGTGGCCGTGATACGCTGCAACGGGACCTGCGCCAACGCCACCGCCAAGACACACTACGACGGCATGGCCGACTGCACCTTCGCCAACAGCCTCTACACCGGCGAAAGCGGATGTGCCTTCGGATGCCTCGGACTGGGCAACTGCGCCAAAGCCTGCCAGTTCGACGCCCTCGCCATCGACCCCGGCAGCGGCCTCCCCACTGTCGACGAGGAGAAATGCGTGGCCTGCGGCGCCTGCGTCAAGGCCTGCCCCCGCGGCATCATCGAGCTCCGCAACAAGGGCTTGAAAAACCGCCGCGTCTTCGTGGCTTGCCGCAACAAGGAGAAAGGCGGCGAAGCCAAGAAAGCCTGCTCGGCGGCATGCATAGGCTGCGGCAAATGCGCCAAGACATGCCCCTTCGGAGCCATCACCGTCGAAAACAACCTGGCTTATATCGACTTCAACGTCTGCAAGCTGTGCCGCAAATGCGTCAGCGAATGTCCTACCGGTGCCATTCACGCCGTCAATTTCCCACCGAAACCGGCCGCACCCGCACAACCTGCCGAGCCTCACACTATTAAACTCGAAAAGACAGCCGACGCATAGTGAGCACCTCGCTATTCACCTTTCACTAATCACTATTCACTGAAATGAAAACATTCGCAATGGGTGGTGTCCACCCCGAAGAAAACAAGATATCCACAACGGCAGTCATCGAGGAATTCCCCCTGCCACAGACTGCCGTCATACTCATGAACCAACACCTCGGCGCACCGGCCACACCCTGCGTGGCCAAAGGCGACAAGGTGAAAGTAGGACAGCTCATCGGCAAAGCAGAAGCATTCATGTGCGCCAACATCCACTCCCCTTTCAGCGGCACCGTCGCAAAAGTCGACACCTGCAAGGATGCCTTCGGCCTCGCCAAACCTGCCATCTACATCAACGTCGAAGGCGACGAATGGGACGAAAGCATCGACCGCACCCCTGACATTAAACGCGACTGCACCCTCGAACCCAAGGAGATTGTCGACAAACTCAAGGCCATGGGTGTCGTAGGCCTCGGCGGCGCCACATTCCCCACTCATATCAAATACTCCATCGCCCCCGACAAAAAAGCCGAATACCTCATCATCAACGCCGTGGAGTGCGAACCCTACCTCACCAGCGACCACCGCGTCATGATGGAACATGCCGAAGAAATATGCATAGGCGTCAGCATCCTCCGCAAAGCCCTCGGCGTCCCCAACGCCTATATCGGCATCGAGAACAACAAACCCGAGCCTATCGCTGTCATGCAGAAGATGGCCGCCAAGTTCGAAGGCATCATCGTCGAACCCCTCAAAGTCAAATATCCACAGGGGGCAGAAAAACAGCTCATCAACGCCATCACTGGCCGTCGCGTGCCTTCCGGCAAGCTGCCCATCGACGTGGGATGCGTGGTCAGTAACGTCGGTACGGCTTACGCCGTCTACGAGGCCATCCAGAAAAACAAGCCCCTCATCGAGAACATCCTCACCGTCACGGGCAAGAAGCTGGAACAGCAGCACAACTACCATGTCCGTTTCGGCATCACCTACAACGACATCATCAAGCATGCCATGCCCAACGGCCTTCCCGCCACAACGGGCAAGGTCATCAGCGGCGGCCCCATGATGGGAAAGGCCGTGAGCAACCTAGACGGCCCCACCACCAAGGGAGCCTCCAGCGTGCTGGTCATCGACGAGGGCGAGGCCGTACGTGCCAAAGAGGGCAACTGCATCCGCTGCGGCAAATGCATGCACGCCTGCCCCATGGGGCTGGAGCCCTACCTCTTCTCGGCTCTGGTCAAGAACCGCCGCATCGAAGAGGCCGGTGCCCACAACATCCTCGACTGCATCGAGTGTGGATGCTGCTTCTTCTCATGCCCTGCCAACAAACCCCTCCTCGACGAGATACGCCTCGGCAAGAACCTCTACCGCGGCATCCTCATGGCAAAAAAGAAATGACGGAATAACGGAGTAACGTTATAACGGAACAAAAAGAAATAACAAAACGAATATATATAATAATATATGAAACTATTGAATGTATCCGGTTCGCCTCACGTTCATAGCGACGAGTCAACAAAAAAAATAATGTGGCAAGTGAACCTTGCCCTGGTTCCGGCTCTTGTGGTCGCCGTTGCTTTCTTCGGTCTCAACGCATTGCTTGTCAGCATCATCTCCGTGGCATCGTGCGTCCTTTTCCAATGGTTGATTGAGAAATTCATCCTCAAGACCGAAACCACCATCTGCGACGGCTCCGCCGTGGTCACCGGTCTCCTGCTGGCCTTCAACGTACCGGCGACACGCGAGATGCTGTGGCTTGTCATCATCGCCGCCCTCGTGGCCATCGGCATTGGCAAGATGGCATTCGGAGGTCTCGGCAAAAACCCGTTCAACCCCGCCCTTGTAGGACGCGTCTTCATGCTCATCTCCTTCCCCGTCCAGATGACCACATGGCCCAAACCTGGCGAGAACCTCTTCTCCATGGTCAGCGTACCCACCACCGACACCACAACCGGCGCCACCCCGCTGGGTCTTATCAAAGAAAACGGTGTCCAGGCTGCCGGACAGGTGTGGGACTACTTCATTGGCAACATCGGAGGCTCGCTTGGTGAAGTTTCGGCACTGGCCATACTCATCGGTGCCATCTTCCTGCTCTGCCGCCGCATCATCACCTGGCACATCCCCGTCAGCTTCATCGGCACCGCCTTCATCTTCAGCGGCATCCTATGGCTCTGCGACAAGACAGCCTTCATCGACCCCGTCACCACCATCCTCACCGGCGGTATCATGCTCGGCGCCTGCTTCATGGCTACCGACATGGTGACATCGCCTATGACCAAGACAGGCCAACTCATCTTCGGCTGCGGATGCGGCCTGCTGACCATCATCATCCGCAACTGGGGCAACTACCCCGAGGGAGTCAGCTTCGCCATCCTGCTCATGAACTCCGTCACACCGCTGCTCAACCGCTGGTGCAAACCCAAACGCTTCGCCAACTAACAACTATTCACCATTCACTAATCACTATTCACCGATAACATTATGGCAAAGAAAGCTGAATCAACACTGGTAAACATGCTGCTGTCGCTGACGCTCATCGCGCTGGTGGCAAGCCTTGCATTGGCTCTGGTCAACAATGCAACCAAAGGCCCTATAGAGAAAGTGAACAAGGAGAAGATAGCCCAAGCCGTGGCCAAGGTGCTCCCCGAATACGACAACTACACCGTCGACACCGTCATGGTCGACACCAAGAAAGGCCGTGAACCCATGGTGCGCTACACCGCCGTGGATTCCGAAGGCAACCTCGTCGGCAAAGCTCTTGAAAGCTGGGACGACAACGGCTTCGGCGGACGCCTCTCGGCGATGGTGGGCTTCGACGCCGACGGCAACATCTCAGGCTATGAGATTCTCGCCAGCGCCGAGACACCCGGTCTCGGCGCCAAAGCCGACAAATGGTTCCAGAAAGATGGCAAGGGCAACGTCATCGGAATGAACCCATCCACCGACAACATCACCGTCAAGAAAGACGGCGGCATAGTCGATGCCATCACCGGCTCCACCATCACCTCACGCGCCTACTGCCGCATGATCGCCGCCGCCTACTCTGCATTTAACACCGAGAAAGGAGAAACCAAATAATGAAAGCACTGGATATTATCAAGAACGGCCTCGTCAAGGAGAACCCCACATGGGTCCTCGTCCTCGGCATGTGCCCCACACTGGCAACAACAACGTCGGCCATCAACGGACTCTGCATGGGATTGGCAACAACCTTCGTACTCATGATGTCGAACATCGTCATCTCGCTCCTCAAAAGCCTCGTGCCCGACAAGGTGCGAATCCCCTGCTTCATCGTCGTCATCGCCACCTTCGTCACCATTGTGCAGATGGTCATGCAAGGCTTCATTCCCGACCTCTACGCCTCGCTCGGCCTCTTCATCCCCCTCATCGTGGTCAACTGCATAGTCCTGGGACGCGCCGAAGCATTCGCCTCAAAGAACAACGTGTGGCACTCATTCCTCGACGGCCTCTTCATGGGACTCGGATTCACATGGGCTCTCACCCTCCTGGGCATCGTCCGCGAAGCCCTCGGCGCCGGCACCTTCTTCGGCAAAAGCTTCATCGGCGGCGCCGACGGCATGCTGCTCTTCATCCTCGCCCCCGGCGGATTCCTCTGCCTCGGCTTCCTCATGGCCCTCATCAACCACATCCGCAACAGCAAAAAAGCCTGACACCCCCGTGGAATCGCTGTTCACTACCCACCGATCAACTTTAACATTTTTTAACAGACATTCGACAACTTTTCCAAAAGAAAAGGGCACTATACAGATAGACAAAAGCGATAATATAAAAAACAAACCATGAAAAAGATACCCATCCTCATTTGCCTATTACTGATGACCACCGCTGTCATGGCTCAAAGTGGTACTGTGTACATGACCGAAGCAAACAACGGCACACACGTGTCAATGATGATGCAGGGTGAAGTCTTTGGTCTCGTAATCAACTCCGAGAACGATGGAACAGGCAAATATCCAGACAGTGTACGCACGAAACGCTGGTTAATTGTCGACTCCAGCTCCTGCGAAGGCGACAGATGCATGAGTCTGCTTTTCACCATCTTCGACATTCCAGAGGGCGACACGCTTCTCATTCACGACGGTGCAGGTCTCAATGCACCCGTGATCTTTGTCGCAAACAACGTGCTCTTCAACCTGGAAGGCGTCACCGTATTCCCGGGGCTGTACAACACGAGCGAAACACTGACAATTGAGCTCCGCACCAACGGCGACGGAATAGCCGGAAACTTCTCCATCAATGTCATGTGCAGAGACCGCTGTGAGACAATAATACCAGTCATCGACTCGTTCTATTACAAGACACGCAACGGTGTGATCTACGACACCATGTATACCCGTATGGTGACACAAGTCGACACCAACTGGAACGCAGATTCGACAAGCTTCACTCTCGACACATCATGGTTCCGGGGCGTTCACATTTGCGTCGGCGACGGCGTGATATTCCATGGCCACGGCGAATACACCAACCTCTACGGCTACGGCGCCGAGGACTTCACATCCCAGTTCGAATGGAACTTCGGCAACGGCAATGACACCGTCGGAGTGTGCATGAACCTCGCACCGGCATACTACTCCGACATCGACTGCTACGACGTGACATTGAGAATCATGGACAAACAGGGATGCTACTCTACTATAATGGAGTCCGTGCGTGTCCGCGTGGCACAAAACCCACTCAAGACAATCTACGACCTCAACCCCATGTGCACTACCGACTCGTCGATCGTCAACATCGGCTATGAGGGTGCCAACGCAACCATTACCATGCAGAAGATCAGCTTCAACAAGACAAAATCGAGGTCTATAGACTGCAAGACGTTCATTCCCGACGGACCAAGAACACAGGGTCGCTGCGGAGATTCCGAGAAATGCTTCAATGCCACGATTACTTTCGACGACTTCCCCTCTGGCAGGGTAGTGCAATCCGCCGAAGATATCTGCTCCATCTGCATCAACATCGAGCATGAATACCTTGGAGACATCCTTGGACGCATCGTCTGCCCCACCGGACAAAAAGCCAGACTATGGTATGCCAATGTAGGTCACGACCCCGACCTCATGTCTCAAACCGATGTGGCAGAACTCAAAGCCAAAGGTGAACTATACGACGGCATGTACAATGGCAATGGCAAATGGTTAGGCTTTCCATATGGCGGCAATAGCCACCATAATTACGACGAACAATGTACCGGAGTTGAAGATTGGGTAAAATTTTGTGACTCTATCTGCAACATGTATGGCGAAGGTTGGGACTACTGCTTCTCGCTGAATGCAAACTACAAACTCAACAACGGGAAAAATGCCAATACCGACGATCACGACCCGTCAAACTATTTCTGCCAGAACAATGCCGGCAACGACACGACTGTCCAAGGGTTCAACTTCGGTGTCATACCTGCTCCGTTCGTCCAGGCTGGACAGATGGCCACAAACTGTACAACAAATGCCAGAACGCCAAGCAACCACGAGAAACAGACAGGTTACTACCAGCCAGCATCCGATTTCAGTTCGCTTGTCGGATGCCCCCTGAACGGCGACTGGACTGTACAGATTTGCGACAACTTCGGACAGGATAACGGCTGGATATTCTCCTGGGCAATCGACTTCTGCGGCATCAGCTCAGGTGTCGGCTGCGAATACCAGGTCGGCATCGACTCCGTCCTCTGGTGGCCCGACAGCGCCTACGGCGACTTTGATCTCGGACACTGGCGCGGCCTCAACATCGACATGAACACACCCACACGCTCAGTCATCAAGAGTCCCGACACTGCCGGTTATTTCCCCATCAACGTCCGCATCTTCGACGAGTTCGGCTGCATCTGGGACACCACAACGGGAATCCGGACTGTTTGGTCTCCCACGCCAAACATCGGCGACACAGTGATTGTCTGCGACGTGGAAACCATCACCCTCGACGCCTCCGACCGCCACACTCCTATCACCAACCAGACATTCAAATGGGAACCCTTCGGTCAGACTACCGACACCATCGAAACAAAAGCGCTCATGGGAACATCGACACTATATACCGTCGAGGTGGAGAACTTCGAATACAGCACAAGCTGCCGGACACGCGACTCGGTACGCGTCAATATCAACCCACAGCCCATGGCCAACTTTGACCCCGGTGTCTACCCCCTCGAAGGCTGCGAACCATACACCATCCACTTCGAGAACACCTCGCAGTTCGGCGAAGACTACATGTGGGTCTTCGGTGACGGCGACACCTCGCGTGCCCAAAGCCCCACCCACACCTACGGCACTGGACAGTACGACTTCAAATACTTCGTAGGCAACAAGGCAGGATGCAGGGACTCGCTGGTATACAGCAAACTCATCACCGTCTACCCAAGCCCCGTGGCACGATTCTCGTGGGAACCGATGAACCCCACCGTCATGCACCCCTCGGTGACGTTCCACAACCTCACCATACCACAGAGCGACGAGAACCGCTACTACTGGGAGATACAGTATGACCGCGACAACGATGTTTCTTACCACACTCTGCGCGATGTCAATCCCACCTTCGAGTGGGAGACTGACGGCAGCGACATCTCAGGCAACTACACGGCACGCCTCATTGCCATGACGTCCAACATGGGGCCGAGCGGCTACGTCATCGAATGCCGCGACACCGTGGAAAGCCGCATACTGCTCGTCAACGACTTCCTCCAGTTCCCCAATGCAGTGACTCCCAACGGCGACGGTGTCAACGACAAGTTCATCATCCGCAACCTCGTCAACGGCCTCGGCTACCCCAACAACTCGCTGGCCATCTACGACCGCTGGGGCAAACGCATCTTCTACAAGGAGAACATAGCCTCGGAAGACGACTTCTGGGACCCCGCCGCCACCAACACCCCCGCCGGCACCTACTTCTGGCGCTTCAACGGCAAGGGCTACCTGGGCGACATACAGCGCAACGGCGTAATCGAAGTCATCTACTGACAAGAACTCTGACAAGAAAATATTTTCTTCATCCCTACTGCCAAGCCCACCGCGTTTCCGCGGTGGGCTTTTTCTCTCCTCACCCCCCCCGCCAAGCAGCCCCTCACCTACCCTAACGAACCGGACTGTCTAGACCATCTAGACTGTCTAGACTATCTAGACTGTCTAGACTGTCTAGACAAAAAAGCCCGCAAAATTGCGGGCTAAATCACAAGAAGACTGGCGATTCTATCGTATCAGCGTCACACTGCCTTTAGTGTGCTGGAGACCCTTGACGGCATCGTTGATCTCGATAATGTAGACATAGGTACCCATTGGTTGCGGATGTCCGTTGGAGATGCCGTTCCAACCCTCATTGTAGTCCTTGCTGTGATACACCAGCCGCCCACTGCGTGAATAAATGAAAATTTCAAAAGAAAGGATATTTGCACCGTCGTTGGGAAAAACCTTGAAGGTGCGTGCAGCCTCCTCAACGGGATCGTCGGGCGAGAAAGCATTGGGAATCCATACCACCAGCTCGGAAGGAGTGACCACCTTGGGGTTGATGCGGCGCTGGGGCTCCTGGATCTGAGGGATGCTCTCTTCTTTCTGCGGCGTTGCCTGAACAGGCTGAGCCTTTTCAGGTGCCTCTTGGACAGCGTTATGAGGCTCTGCAACGGGAATCTCGGCCACGGCAGCTGACGGCACTGCAACCTCGCGAACGGTCTCTGTCTCTGTGGCGGAAATGTCATTCTCAACAACACCTTCACCATCGGGAGATGAAGCGAAATCGCACGTCATGACAGAAGAGGGTGTGACTTGCCGCAGAACTGGAAGGTTCTGACCGGCATCGACATCGACCGTCGGCGGTGCAGGCGTAGCTTCGTTTCCTTCAACAGCCACAACATCACTGCGCTGTGCGACAGCGACAGAAGTGGTATCATTATTGTTCATGGCAAATAAGAATGCAAAAGCACCTGCCCCGGCGACGACTGCCGTCGTCGCCGTCAGCCAGCGACGGCGTACGACACGGTGTCTCAACGATGCCTCTATAGCCTCCCATACCTCTGGGTCGGGCGAAGGAGCGTAGTTTTCAAATCTTTCTTTCAACGTACTCATGATACGAGCTATTTGGTTATCAACAACTATTCTGTATAATCGGCAAGTTTCTCCGCGAGGATGCGGCGGGCACGGCATAGGTTGGAGCGTACCGTCGACTCTCTTATACCAAGCTTCTCCGAGGCTTCCGCGAAACTGTATTCTTCTACGTCACAGAGGTTGAACGCCATCCTGTAGGCCGTCGGCAACTGCTGCACAGCCCTCATGATGACCTCAATATCTATATTGCCATAGATCTCGTCCGCGTCGGAAGAGACGCTCTCGTCCGTCAAATCGGATAAAGCCTCCACATTGTGTTCACGGCGATAGGCACTGACCGCAGTATGCACCATCAGAGAGCGTATCCATGATGCCAGCTGCGACGTGTCACGCAACTTGCCCAAATTCTCAAAGACCTTGATGAAACCCTCGTGAAGGATGTCCTCGGCGGCCTGACGGCTGCGTGCATAACGCATACATATCCCGAACATCAGCGGAGCATAGCTGTCATAAAGCTGCCTGCATGCTTTCTGGTCATGTCTCAGACACGCCTCCACAAGTGTCGCTTCGTCTGGTTTCATTTCCTGTTATAGTCGCTTCAAAGGCTGTTTTTGCTGCGTCGACGCTGTCAAATAATATCAACAACCGTCAGGACACCGTCTTCAGACACACTGAAACTGACATCGAAGCCAAGGAACTTCATGCCGTAAACCCTATTAGGGTCAGAATGGTACGAGGGACGCGGGTCGAGTGCCAGCGTCTCACACAACGGTTCCCGCTGCATCTCAGGGAACTTTGCAAGCAAGCATTCAGGGCAAACCACCGTGAGCTTCCTCTCCGGTGCCTCGGTGGCAAAGCCGCCGCGCGCGCCGGGATGAGAGTCTGTATAGGGCAGATAGGGCTTGATGTCGAGGATGGGAGTCCCGTCCTTGAGGTCGGCACCGGCGACGCGAAGCACAGGTCCGTCGGGTGTGCCATACTTCACCCCAAGCAGCCGGACCGAAGAGAGACCCATGGCATTAGGTCTGAACGGAGACCGTGTGGCGAAAACCCCGAGACGGCGGTTGCCACCCAGACGTGGCGGTCGCACAGTAGGCGACCAGCCGGCATCCACATTGTCGGAAAACTGCCATATAAGCCAAAGATAGTCGAAACCATCAATCCCCCTGAGTGCCTCTGCCATACGGAATTCGGGCTCGAAGACAATCAACGACTCGATGCCGTCCACCACGTTACTCTGACGTGGGATGCCAAACTTCTCGCCGTAGGGGGAACGGATGTGTGCGATAGGTGTCATCTGTCTCTGCGTTTTTGGGGTGAAAAACGGGCCTCGAGTTTATCGTTGAGCCAGCAAGAGAAGTCGGCGGAGAGAATGCCGAGAGCCGCACCGGCAAGTACATCGCCAAGCCAGTGGCGGTCGTTATAGACACGCATGAGGCCCGTGACGCCGGCAACGGTAAAGCCGGCAGCCGGAAACCAAGACGAGGTGCCTCCATATTCAAGTCGCATCAGCTCGGCACCGGCGAAAGCGAATGTCGTATGTCCCGAGGGGAAGCTGTTGGTGGCGGAATGGTCCGGACGCATCTCCCCGACAGAGTATTTCAATGCCGTCAACACGACAAACGATGTAAACATCGTGAAACCCGTACGGTGCAAGAGAGGCCATCCTGTATGGCGCGACGGGACACCCATAAGGTCAAGCCCCTCGACAGCGACGACAGGCAGATACTGCAGATAATCATCCATACCGATGCTCGCAAAGCCGCAATTGTCGCGACGCCAAATCTGCACCCTCTCGCGCACCAAATGGTTCTGCCTCGACGCCGCATCGAAAAGGAGTGTCGAACTCCCGGCGACGAGCATACCCGTGGTGGCAACAGCCGTAAGCGGATGCTCCCAGAGGGGCCTGGCGTAAGGGCTGACTACAGTGTCCGCCACTTGCGACGAACACCCTGTCCTTGCCCCCATCACAAGCAGGACCGACAGTATGGCTCCATGGAATCTCATGCCTCGATCATTTTGTCACCGTCAGCCGACCGTCTCTCAACACTGGCACCAGAGAGCATGTGTCGGATTTGAACGCCCACCGTATGTCGGCTCTCGCAACGTCGCCGAAACGCTCAAGGCGATGGACATGTGTCGCCCGCGAGCAGTAGGCCAACGGGTCGGCTGCCGCAAGCTGCCACAAGTCGCACGCCATCATGGCAGCATCGTTGACCAGCTCTATCACACACCCCATCTGCCGCAGACGCGCCACAAGCGCTCCGGCAAAAACAGTATCCTCCAGCGACGGCTCGCCCTCCCAACCGGAGCATAGCACGACGACGTTCTCCTCGGCCAGCAAGGTCCTGGCGAGAGCGGTGATGTTGGCGAAGGCGCCGACATACGAGTGATCGGCATCGGCAGAACGCAATATCGACACCGTGCCGTTGGTGGTGGAATATGCCAACTTGCATCCTGTCAGCGTCATCGACATATACTCGGTGGGCGAATTGCCGCAAGCGGCGCCTTGAAGCTTCTTGCCACCGCGCTCGGCGGCGACGAGATAGCCCAAGCCGGCATAGGAGGGCAACGGCTCGAGCGAGTCGAGGGGCACAATCTCATCCACTCCGGCAGCAAAGGCAGCACAGATGGAACTTGTGGCACGCAGGATGTCGACAGCCACAGTGGCATGATGATGCTTGAGGATTCGAGCATCGTAATGCAGCGGCGATAATACAACTTCGATATTCACTAGAAATACTTTTTTTTTCGTCAATGTCAAGTCTTTCGCATCATTTCCCCGTTCCAGAAAACAAAAAAAACGGCAACCTGTAAGCCGGGTTCTGTGGATGACCTTTACGCCAAACCTCTATCATTTATCTACGACAGCCGTCACCGGCTGCCTCTATCAACCTACCCCCCGGCAACGGACGAGTCAACCCTTTACTGCCGGTATATTTGGTTTTTCAGCCCATAAGGTTTACCACCATGGGGTATCGCTACCCCACGTCGTGAGCTCTTACCTCGCGTTTTCACCCTTACTGCCCGCAGGGGCAAGCCCCCGCACGGTAGCGGTATGTTTTCTGTGGCACTTGCTGTAGCGCATGTCTTGCGGCATACACCCCTTCCCGTTAGGAAGTATGGCGACTCTGTGCTGCCCGGACTTTCCTCCCGCGACCCGAAGGCCACCGGCGATAGAGCGGTTGCCGTTTTTTGGAGATGCAAAAATACATAAAAAAAACAATTTGTAGGCATTCAACTCATTATTCTTTCCAAACAACCTATATGTCAAACTGATAGTTATACGCCCTGCTTCGCATCCAGCTGCATGTATGAATAATCCAGCCACAGATAACAACAAAAATCGACATGACATATTATTGGATGCTAATTCAAAAAAAAAATGTACTTTTGCAATTTGTTTCAAAAAACAAATACAAACATCCATACACAGGCAACAGTCACATAACAATAAGTTTTTCAAAAATATACACACACCATAATGACAATCAGAAACCTATTGGAAACCATAGCGGCAGCTCTGATATTGGCCACTGTAGCCTCCTGCGGCGGCGACAAGAGCCTCATAGACCCCAAAGCCATGCTCGCCTACGGCAAAGAACCCAGCGAGCAGAATCTCGACGCGCTATCGAAAAGCTACAGCGCGACGATAAACAAAAACCGGAAGAAAGGACCTGCAAACCCCGGAATCTACAGCGACTATGCAGTGATGCTGGTCAAACAAGGCAAACGCGCCGAAGCCAACGGCTGGTTCAACAAGGAAATGGAGGCATTCCCCTCGTCACGCGGATATGTCTTGCAGCTGAAACGCCGTCTCATACCTGAATACCAAGACAACAACAGCACCTCCGCCGCCGATGCCGACACCACCGCTGCCGAGCCCGATGCCCTCTCGCCGACGCAACGCCGTCGTGCCGAAGAGAGGGCCGCCGCCGTGCTGGGCGACACCAGTGCCGCCGCACCAGCCACCAACGCCGACCCCGGTACGCAGACCGCACCCGATACGGAAACGGAAGACGAAGACAATGCCGCCAAACAGACGGAAGAGCCCACCCCGGCCGAAACACAAGAGCCCATCAAGGAAACGCCCGACACCGAGACCGAAACAAAACAATAAGCCTATCATGAAAGCCAAAATAGCAACCGCAGCCATCGCACTCATCCTCTTCGGCGCCTGCAAAAGCGAAAAGAAAATAAACTCCTACAGCGACATCTACAGCGAACGCCCCGTCACCGTATACATAGCCCCCATCAGCGACAAGGCACAGCGCAAGGTCGAGAAATACCCCTCCGACGCCGAATACAACAACGAGCTCAACTCGGCCAAGGCCTACATGTACCAGACCATGCCCAACGCCATGCTCAAGAAAGGCTACTATGTCATTGGTCCGGTGGCGTCTGCCGAGATTGCCGAAGCCTCTGCACTGACCCACAAGCAGCTGCGCAGCGACGACCTCAAGAGCTTCGGCTCCTCTTTCGGCATCGATGCCGTCCTCGTGGTCACCCTACACAACTGGAAAGACGAGAACGGCAAAAAAACAGCTTGCCTCGAATACCAGCTGCGGTCGACAAAAAGCAATACCGACCTGATGCATGCCTGGGTGCTTGCAACAAAAGAGGTATCCACCAACCTCAAGGGCGACCCAATAAAGCTGAAGAACGACACCCGCTTCGCAAAAAAACTTGAGGTCGACAACGGAACGGCGCAGCGCTGCTACCTGCTGGAGAAGGTGAATGACTACGTGCTCCGCAACCTGCCGACCAGCAGCCAACGCCGCCAGTTCGAGAAAGACCTCTACCGCAAGGCGAACCCCCAATACCTGAAATACACATGGCTCGATGGCGGTGCCGAAGTGGAGGAATGCAGCGAGGAAGAATACGAAACAGCAGCATTCCTGTGAGTGAAGTTTCAGGTTTAAGGTTTATGGTTTAAGGTTTAAGGTTTA
>JAFSKP010000113.1 GCA_017448905.1 Bacteroidales bacterium
ACCATTCACCATTCACCATTCACTATTCACTATTCACTGTCCACTATTCACTATTCACCATTCACTATTAACTATTCACTGTCAACTGTCCAACTATTTCACGTTCCAGTCTTTCATCTTCGTCACGTTGATAGGGCTCACCTCCTTAATTATCATATATACAGTCTTCTGTTCCTCGGCTGGTGCAGGAGTGAATATCGACACTATCTCCGCCATGTTGACATCGACAAACTGCGTCACCGACAGGAGGTTGGAGCGTTTTTTGTGTACTTGCTGAAGGTAGCGCAATGACTCGATGATGTTCTGTCTTGCCGTCGGCTGGTCCTTGGTCATCATATCGAGTCCAAGGCGGTAGTAGAAATAGTAGACGCTGTGCAGGGCCTCGTATGCCGAGTTGGTGTGGTTTTCGACGAACCAGTAGCGTGACTTCTGGCTGTCGCTTGGCTTCCACCCCTTGTTGCTCGATGTGCCCGCCGTCTGCGCGATGTTGCGCGCCATCTCGAAGAATGCCTCGCCACCGTTAGGCCCGAACGAGTCGAAGTACATGCCCAGCATGATGTAGCAGTAGTATGCAAGGGTTGAGGAGAGATTGTCGTAGAATGTGTTTGGGTCGAACTCAAGAGGCTGGCTTTCGTTGAACGAGAATGTGAAGTCGTTGTTGCCTTCCATGTAGTTGAAAAGGCCCGAGGTGTAGTTGGAGTTGAACACCGGACGGCGCAACTGTATGGAAATCTGCCCACCGAAGTCGGTGGCCGAGGTGCGTTGCGACAGAATGATGTTGATGGAACAGTCGAGACGCTCGTTCTGCTCCAGCTCGAGGTTCGTCCAGTGGCGTCCATTGATGAAATCCTCTATGGCACGCTTCATGGTCTCGAAAATTTTCACGTCACCAGTCTCATACTGTTGTGTCGTCGACTGAAGTTTCTGGTAGTTGACGTTCACCGAACAACGGAACTCCTGCGCATGACAATACACGCAGAAAGCACTCATCGTCAACAATATGAACAACTTTCTCAACATCAAAAGAATACACTATTTTTTGCAAAGTTACATATTTTTTTTGAAAACCATATCTTTTCAGAAAAAAGAATGTCAACAGATTGTTGAAAACTCTTTTTTCCCGAAACAACTCCACGTAACGAAAAAAAACAGTAATTTTGCAATTTAAAACATAAGGGTTCAATACATAATGAGCGAAGAATTAAACAACACGAAACAAGGCAATTACAGTGCCAATAACATCACCGTTCTCGAAGGGTTGGAAGCCGTGAGAATGCGTCCGGCCATGTACATCGGCGACGTGAACTTCCGCGGAATGCACCACCTGGTGTATGAAGTGGTCGACAACTCCATCGACGAGGCCCTCGCCGGATACTGCACCAAGATTAACGTGACCATCGAGGAGGACAACTCCATAACCGTCGAGGACAACGGACGCGGAATCCCCGTCGACATGCACGAGAAAGAGAAACGCTCCGCCCTCGAGGTGGTCATGACCGTCCTCCATGCCGGCGGCAAGTTCGACAAGGGCAGCTACAAGGTCTCCGGCGGCCTCCACGGCGTCGGCGTCAGCTGCGTCAACGCCCTCAGCGACCACATGACCGCCGAGGTCTACCGCGACGGCAAGGTCTACCGCCAGGAATACAGCCGCGGACTGCCTCTCTACCCCGTCAAGGAAGTCGGCACCACCGACAAGCGCGGCACCCGCATCCATTTTCACCCAGACCCCGAGATCTTCACCGTCTCAGAGTATGACTACCCCACCCTCGAGAACCGTCTCCGCGAACTGGCATACCTCAACAAAGGCATAGAACTCAACCTCGAAGACCTCCGCAACCGCGACGACAAGGGCGAGACCGTCAAACAACGCTTCTTCTCCGAAAACGGCCTCCGCGACTTCATCAAATACCTCGACGAGACCCGCGAAAGCCTCATGCCCGACTGCATCTACATCGAGGGCGAACGCCAAGGCATCCCCATCGAGATTGCCATGCAATACAACTCGTCGTTCAGCGAGAACCTCCACTCTTACGTCAACAACATCAACACCCACGAAGGCGGCACCCATCTCACCGGCTTCCGCAGCGGCCTTACCCGCACCCTCAAGAACTATGCCGACAAGTCGGGCATACTTGCCAAAGCCAAGGTCGAAATCAGCGGCGACGACTTCCGCGAGGGTCTCACCGCCGTCATCAGCGTCAAGGTGGCCGAACCCCAGTTCGAAGGCCAGACCAAGACCAAGCTCGGCAACACCGAGGTGCGCGGCGCCGTCGACAGCGCCGTCAGCGAGATGCTCGAGAACTACCTTGAGGAACACCCCAACGAAGCCAAAATGATTGTCGACAAGGTCATCCTCGCTGCCCGCGCCCGCATGGCGGCACGCAAGGCACGCGAAATGGTGCAGCGCGGCACAGTCTTCAGCACAGGCGGCCTCCCCGGCAAGCTCGCCGACTGTCAGGACGGCGACCCCTCGGAGTGCGAGATCTTCTTCGTCGAGGGCGACTCCGCAGGCGGCAGCGCCAAGCAGGGCCGCGACCGCCGATTCCAGGCCATCCTCCCCCTGCGAGGCAAAATCCTCAACGTCGAGAAAGCCCTCGAACACCGCGCCCTCGACAGCGAGGAAATCCGCAACATCTATACCGCCCTCGGCGTCAAGCGCGGCACCAGCGAAGACAGCAAAGCACTCAACCTCGAGAAGCTCCGCTACCACAAGATTATCATCATGACCGATGCCGATGTCGACGGCTCCCACATCGACACCCTCATGCTCACCTTCTTCTTCCGCTATATGCCGGAGCTCATCGAGAACGGCTACGTCTACCTCGCCACTCCCCCACTCTACGCCGTCAAGGCACGCAAGCGCAGCATCTACTGTTGGACCGAGGACGACCGCGAGCGTGCCATCAGGGAACTCGGCGGCGGCAAGGAGGCCGGCGTCAGCGTCCAGCGCTACAAAGGTCTCGGCGAGATGAACCCCGAGCAGCTCTGGGAGACCACCATGGACCCCGAGAACCGTCAGCTGCGCCAGATAACCATCTCCAGCGCCGCCAGCGCAGACCGCACCTTCTCCATGCTCATGGGCGACGACGTGCCACCTCGCCGCGAATTCATCGAGCGCAACGCCACCTACGCAACATTAGATTTGTAATCTAGATTGTCTAGAAAATCTAGAGAATCTAGAAAGTCTAGAAAGTCTAGAAAATCCAGAAAGTCTAGAAAGTCTAGAAAATCAAAAAGACAATAAAATGGATAAACGCAACCTCCTCCTCATCAGCAACAGCACCATGCGCGGCGAAGCCTACCTCGGCTGGTGCAAGGACATGATTGCCGACTTCTGCAGTCGGCACAACGTAAAAAAGGTGCTCTTTGTACCCTACGCCGGTGTCTCCCTCGCCGAAGGCGGCCTCACCAAGAGCTACGACGCCTACGAGGCCAAAGTAGCCAAAGTTTACGCCGAGTTTGGCGTGAAGCTGACCTCTGTGCACCACAAGGCGCTGCCCATTAACGCTGTGTACGACACTGACTGCGTGGCCGTGGGCGGTGGCAACACGTTCCACCTGGTCAAGGAACTGCAACGCACAGGCCTCCTCCAGGCCATCCGCCAGCGCGCCTTCGACGGCATGCCCTACATGGGCTGGAGCGCCGGCAGCAATGTGGCCGGTCCCACCCTCTGCACAACCAACGACATGCCAATCGTCATGCCCGCCTCGTTCGACTGCATGGGTCTGGTGCCGTTCCAGATCAACCCCCACTACACCGACTTCTTCGACCCCAAGCACGGCGGCGAGACCCGCGACGACCGTCTGAAGGAGTACATCATGGTCAACCCCAAGGCCACCGTCGCCGCCATCCGCGAGGCCACCGCCCTCCTGCTCGAAGACGGCAAACTCTCCCTCATCGGCAAACCCAATAAGATGAAGGTCTTCAAAACCAAGATGGAGAACACCAAGGAATACGGCCTCAAAGACGACATTTCCTTCCTGTTGAAAGCGTAAGCATTACATGCAGTATGGGTACAATGCGTCCCCCACCTGAAACCAATTCAAGTGGGGGACAAATTGTACCCTACTTCAAATATTCCATATTTACGTGCTGTCTTCTTCCAGCTGTCAGCTGGGGACTCGTCTTGGTTTGGAATCTATTTTTTTTGTATTGTAGTTCCATTTTTTTTGCTAAATTTGCAGAATGTATTTTTGTGCGAGAAGCTTTTATCCCATTAAGATTCAACATTTTCAAGCGAAATACAGTCAACAAACCTCTTTGAAAGACTGAAAGATGGACTACAATTTTACCGAAATCGAACCCAAATGGCAGCAGTACTGGCGCGACCAGAAAACCTACCATGTGGAAAACAATTCCCAGAAACCTCATTATTATGTGCTCGACATGTTCCCCTACCCTTCAGGGGCGGGCTTGCATGTAGGACATCCGCTCGGATACATCGCCAGCGACATCTATGCACGCTACAAACGCCTGCGTGGCTTTAACGTCCTACACCCCATGGGCTACGACGCCTACGGTCTTCCTGCCGAGCAGTATGCCATCCAGACCGGTCAGCACCCGGCAAAGACCACTGAACAGAACATCAACCGCTACCGCGAGCAGCTGGACAAGATAGGTTTTAGCTTCGACTGGAACCGCGAGGTCCGCACCTGCGACCCGCAATATTACAAGTGGACCCAGTGGACGTTCCTCCAGCTCTTCAACCACTACTACGACGAAGAGCAGCAGAAAGCCCGCCCCATCAGCGAACTCGTCGCCAAACTTGAAAAAAGCGGCGAAGCCATAGTAGACGGAAAGAAATGGGTGGAACTCAACGAGAAAGAGCAGCAAGACCACCTGATGAACTTCCGCCTCGCTTATCTCGCAGACATACCCGTCAACTGGTGTGCCGAGCTTGGCACCGTACTTGCCAACGACGAGGTGGTCAACGGCCTCAGCGTCCGTGGCGGCTACCCGGTTGAACGCAAGCTGATGCGCCAGTGGAGTCTGCGCATCACCGCCTATGCGCAACGTCTTGTCGACGGTCTGGAACAGGTCGACTGGACCGACAGCCTCAAGGAAATCCAGCGCAACTGGATTGGCCGCAGCGAAGGTGCCGCAGTGTGGTTCCCCATCGATGCCCCAACATCCTCTGTCGATGCTCCAACAGCGCTTTTCATGGGCCAAGTAGACCCCACTCCCGTACCCAGCTTCGAAATCTTCACAACACGTCCCGACACCATCTTCGGAGTGACATTCATGGTGCTATGCCCTGAGCATGAACTGATAGAGAAGATAACCACGCCAGAACAACACGACGAGGTTATGGCTTACGTCACATGGGCCAAAAACCGCAGTGAACGTGAGCGGCAGGCCGAAGTGAAGAAGGTCAGCGGTGTCTTCACGGGAGCCTATGCCATCAACCCCCTCACCGAAGAACGTATTCCCATCTGGGTGTCAGACTATGTGCTGGCGGGCTACGGCACGGGAGCCATCATGGCTGTCCCCGCACACGACAGCCGCGACTTCGCCTTCGCACGCCACTTCGACCTGCCTATCCGTCAAGTGGTGGCCACCGAAAAAGATGCCATCAGCGACCCAAACACATGGGAGGAAAGCTTGGATGCCAAGACCGGCTACAGCGTCAACAGCGGCTTCGTCACCGGCATGAAAGTGAGAGATGCCATCAAGGCCGTCATCGACAAGATAGAAGAGATGGGCATCGGCCACCGCACCGTCAACTACCGCCTGCGCGACGCCGCTTTCAGCCGCCAGCGCTACTGGGGCGAGCCTTTCCCCATCTACTACAAGAACGGAATCCCCTGCCCCATCCCAGAAGAGTGCCTGCCGCTACTGCTGCCCGACATCAGCGAGTACAAACCCACCGCCACAGGAGAGCCGCCTCTGGGTCATGCCGACGTATGGGCCTGGGATGTGGCTAATCGCAAAGTCGTCAGCAAGAGCATGATCGACAACGAAACCGTGTTCCCTCTCGAACTAAGCACCATGCCGGGATTCGCAGGCAGCAGTGGTTACTATCTCCGCTATATGGACCCGCACAACGACAAGGCCTATTTCTCGCCCGAAGCGGTAAACTACTGGCAGAAAGTAGACCTCTATGTCGGCGGTGCCGAGCATGCCTCAGGCCACCTCATCTACGCACGCTTCTGGAACAAGTTCCTGCACGACATCGGACTGTCTGTCGTCGAAGAACCGTTCCAGAAACTTGTGAACCAAGGCATGATTCAAGGCCGTTCAAATTTTGTATACCGTTCAAAGACTGACAACAAGCTATTCATATCTAAAGGACTGGTCAAGGACAAAGACAGCGTCACGCCCATCCATGTCGACATCAATATCGTCGACAACGACATACTCGATATTGAACGCTTCAAGGAATGGCGTCCCGAATTTGCCGATGCCCGTTTCGAGCTAGAAGAGGGCAAATACGTCTGCGGTTGGGAAATAGAGAAGATGTCGAAGTCGATGTTCAACGTCCAGAACCCCGACGACCTGGTGGCACGCTATGGAGCCGACACCCTGCGCATGTACGAGATGTTCCTCGGTCCCGTAGAGCAGGCCAAACCCTGGGACACCAAAGGCATCGAAGGTGTGTTTAGGTTTTTCAAGAAGTTCTGGCGACTTTATCATAACGAAAGCAATACATTCTCAATATGTGATGCCGAACCAACTAAAGCAGAACTTAAAGTATTGCACCAAACCATCAAGAAGGTGACCGATGACATCGAGCGTTTCTCGTTCAACACCAGCGTCAGCACCTTCATGATTTGTGCCAACGACCTTGCCGGCCTGAAATGCAACAAGCGTGCCGTCCTCGAACCGCTCGCGGTACTCATAGCGCCATTCGCGCCACACATCGCCGAAGAGCTGTGGCACCTGATGCACAACGACAACGGTTCGGTGTGCGATGCAGAATGGCCTGCCTACGACGAAAAGTATCTTGTCGAAGACTCGTTCAAATACCCCGTCTCGTTCAACGGCAAGATGCGCTTCACCATCGACCTACCCGCCGATGTCCAGCAGGACGATGCTGTCGCCGCCGTCAGAGCCACCGACGACTTCCAGAAATGGACAGCCGGAAAAGAACCCAAGAAAATCATCTTCGTCCCCAAACGCATCATCAACATAGTATGTTAAGCAGACACTTTTTGCGTGCCAAAGCACTCCAGTCCCTCTACGCGGGGACCGTCGACAGAAAAGCGACCGAACAGGACATTTTGCGAATTTTCGACTACAACGTCGGTCGACTCAATGATTTGGGGCTCACCCAAATGAGCACACTCGACTATTTCGCATTCACCGCCGAACGTGTCCTCGAGTCGGAGCAACAGAAATTCAACCCCTCGAAGAAAGAGATTGACGCACTAACCCTGATAACCAACAACTCATTCATCAACAGGCTAGTTAGTGGATTTGAATTCAAGCAGCAGGTCAAACGGCTGAACATCGACTGGTCCAACTATTTTGACGTGTTCCGCAAAATACTCAACAGCTACAAAAGTTCGCGCAATTTCACCGTGTATGCATCCGAAAAGAGCCATACGTTCGACGAGGACAAGAACATAGCCGTCATCGCCTTCAAACACCTTATGAACGACGACACGCTGCGCGACATCATCTTCGACCGCGACCTGCTGTGGGAGGACGACTTCGACCAGGTGGCACAGTACGTGTTCATGCTCCTTAAGGAAATAACCGACGAAAACGCAAACGAGGCCATGGCCTGCCCTCAGGTTTTCGACTCAAGAAGCCAGAAAGACAGCAACGACTACAACTTCGCACGCCAGCTCACAGTCGACACTTTCCGGCATCTTGACGACGTGGAACCGCTCATCCGAAAGCACCTGCAGAACTGGGATCTCGACCGCGTGGCGACCATGGACATCATCCTCATCAACATGGCCGTCACTGAGTTCACTTGCTGCCCATCCATCCCTGAACGCGTCACCGTGGACGAGTACATAGAGCTGTCGAAAGAATTCTCAACCGAGAAAAGCAAGCTCTTCATCAACGGCATCCTCGACAAGATCCTCATCGAGCTTCGTGTGGCGGGACGCGTCAACAAGAACGACCGCGGCATGTACGACCCCGAGATTGACGGCGACGTGCCGCCAGAGGACAATTGAAAGCAAAAATTGAAAAAGCTAAAAAGATGATAGCAAAAAGAATAACCATTATAATTTCAATAATAGCTTTAGGCATATTGTCGTCATGTGGTAACCGCGAGAAAGCCATCGACACCGACATCATCAAAAACCCCAACAGTGCACAAGGCTACGACGAAAGCGAGCGGATGCCCAAGATTGTCTTCGAGACCGACATGCACGATTTCGGACAACTCATGGCCGGCGAGGTAATATCCTACAGTTTCAAATTCACCAACACCGGCAACGCCGACCTGGTGATAAGCGGATGCGACGCATCCTGCGGCTGCACCGTCGCCGACTACCCACGAGAGAGGATAGCTCCAGGCAAAACCGGATACATCACGGTATCGTTCAAGTCGCAAGGCATGTCTGGTCACCAGATGAAAGAGGTCATCGTGGCCAGCAACGCACAACCCGCCCGCACCAGACTAAAGATCACAGCCACAGTGCGCTGACACCCCAAAAAACTGTATTAACATTAGCAGCATAAAAATAATTGTGACAATAAATGGTTATTTTACAGATAATAAGCGTAATAATAAAAATAAACTTTAAACCCTTAAACCTTAAACCTTAAATAACAACATGCAAATCCTGTTTACAATTCTCGATGCAGCCCCTGCCGGTACAGGTGGCGCAGGCGGCGGAAGCGGCCTGATTATGATTATCCTTCTCTTCGTTGTCATGTGGCTTCTCATGATACGGCCACAGAAAAAGAAGGAGAAAGAAGATGCCAAGATGCGTGAGCAACTCAAGAAAGGCGACCGTGTACTTTTCTCAGGCGGAATATATGGCAAAGTCCATTCTGTCGGCACGACAACCGTCGAAGTAGAGGTAGCCAACGGCGTGGTCATGACAGTGGAAAAAAGCTTCATACAAAGCGTCACAAAAGACGACGGCACTGCCGTTGAGGAGAAAAAATAAAAAACCATGCGCCGTTCCATACTACAGAAAGTCAAGCAGTCAAGGGCATTCTTCTTTGCCCTTGTCGCCGTCACTATAGTATGGATTGTAACAGCAATGGCTGAAGAAAAGAATTTCCGGGAAAACTACGTATTGGCATACGACAATATCGATACAGCCAAATATGCTATACTACACTGTGACAGCATAATAAAAATTGACATTTCAAGCAATGGTTTCAGTGCTTTCAACCGTCGGAAGGAACGTCGCAAACCAATCCGTTTCGACCTTGCCAAAATAGTGGCTCAACACAAAAGCGACTCTGTCTTCTCGATAACGCTCAACACCGACTCTTACCTCGACACAATCAAGAGCCAAGTCGACATGCGTGGTGTCTCAGAAGTCAGAATCGTCGATGAGCAACTACGTCTGAACATAGCCTTGCGCGAGCGGAAGGCATTCGTTCCCGACATCAGCCCCGTCACTTTCTCGTTCGACAAGATGGGAGGACTCAATGGAGAACCTCGGATTGTACCCGACAGCGTTTTCCTCTATGGCAGTCACACATCTCTATCAAAAGTTGAAGCAATATATGCCGATACGCAGACTATCAGCAATATAAAATCAAGCGGAAAGTACAGAATAACGCTGAACGACGACTGGAAGAAATACCCTGACCTGCGCATCTCGAACGAGGAGATAAACATTTATATTCCGATGGAGAGATTTGTCGAGAAGAGTGTCACTCTCCCCATCGAGCTGGTTGACAAGAGCGACGACGCACAATGGAATCTCTACCCTGCCAATGTCACTGTGCAACTCCTGATTCCGGAATCCAAAATCGGCACTGTAGACCTCTCTAAGTGCGTGGTCACTGCCAGTACCAAAGAATGCGACGGGAATCACCTCACGCCAGAGCTGACGACATTCCCCTCGTCAGTACGTCTCAAAAGCATCACTCCCGAGAGTGTCCAATACATCATAATAGAGAAATAGGATGAAACGGGTCGGACTGACAGGAGGTATCGGATGTGGGAAAACCACCGTCGTGGATGAATTCCTGCGGCGAGGGATACCATGTTTCATAGCCGACCGCCATGCGGCAGGCTACTACAACGACGCATCGTTCCTCTCCGAGCTACGCCAGGAGCTGGGCGACAGCGTTTTCCACGCTGACGGCACCGCCGACAAGGCCCGCATCGCCTCGCTTGTCTTCAGCAACCACGAGGCCTTGCGACGTCTCAACGCCCTCGTACATCCCCGAGTCATGAACGACTTCGCGGTATGGGCATCAACGCAGGACGCTCCATACGTCATAATGGAGTCTGCCATAATCTTCGAATACCAGCTAGAGAAACACTTTGACAAAGTCATTGCCGTCTATCTTGAGGAAGAAGAGAGGATGCAGAGGCTGCTGCTGCGCGACAAGACAACGCGAGAGCTGCTGGAGCAACGGATGCGAAACCAGATGAGCGCCGAGGAGAAAATGGACCTCGCCGACTACGTGATCCTGAACTACGAAGGCAATCCCCGTCAACGCCAAGTGGCCACAATAGACCACTATCTTCGAGACTGTCAGCCATGAAGCAGCCGACCCGTCAACCCTAATTCAATTACCAACAGTCCATAACCCATAACCAGTCATACTATGTACAAGATAACAGTAAAAGAGCAACTTACCGACAGTATATTCAGAATGGACATCGAAGCTCCCTGGATAGCACGGGCAGGTAAACCTGGACAGTTTGTCATCGTCATTCCCCATGACAAAGGAGAACGCGTACCGCTGACAATATGTGATATCAGCCATGACAAGAACACTGTAACCATTGTATATCAAGTTGTAGGCGATTCAACACGACGACTGTCTGAAATGAGCGAGGGCGACAGCATCTTCACCATCGTCGGCCCCCTTGGCCGTAGAGGCGAGATTATGGAGCTGGCCGAAAAACATAAAGCAGAGAACAAACCCCTGCGGCTGCTTTTCGTCGCCGGCGGCGTTGGAACTGCACCTGTATACCCCCAGGCGAAATGGGCTCATGAGAACGGCATTGCATGCGACGTCATCATGGGTTCACGCAACAAAAGCCTCATTTTCTTCGAGGAACGTATGCGTGCAGTATGCGACAGCCTGTACATCGTGACCGACGACGGCAGCTATGGCGAGAAAGGGCTTGTCACAGACAAAATAAAACGGTTGATAGAGAATGGGGAGCATTACGACTGCTGTGTCGCGATAGGGCCGCTGCCCATGATGAAGTTTGTCTCGCTGCTCACCAAGCAATATGGACTTCCCACCATTGTGTCACTCAACTCGATGATGGTGGATGGAACCGGCATGTGCGGAGCATGCCGCGTCACCGTGGGCGACAAGGTGAAGTTCACCTGCGTCGACGGACCCGAGTTCGACGGCCATCTTGTCGACTTCGACGAGGCGATGAAACGCCTGGCACGTCCCGACGCCAAGAAGTATCGCATCGCAACCAGCGAAGAAGGCCACAATTGCAACCTCGCCCCCGCTGTCGAAACCCAGATTAAGGCCGAAGAGGGCAAACGTCCTCACCCACACGAGCAAGCCCCTGACATACGTATACACAACTTCAAGGAGGTATCGGACGGCATCAGCCATAGGCAAGCCCTCGTAGAGGCCACACGCTGCCTTCGCTGCAAGAGGCCACTCTGCGTCGAGAGCTGCCCTGTGAACATCCAGATTCCCGATTTCATCGCCGCCATCAAGAACGACGACATCGCTGAAGCCGGCAGGATCATTGCCGCCGACTCCTCGCTGCCAGCCATCTGCGGACGCGTCTGCCCACAGGAGACACAGTGCGAGGGTGCCTGCATCCTCGGACGGAAAGGACAACCCATCGCCATCGGCGCACTCGAACGTTTCGTCGCCGACTGGAACAGGGAGAACGGAGAACGGGGAACGGAGGACGGGGAACGAGCCGCCGCCGCGGAGACTAAAAACTCAACTAGCAATTCGCAACGAAAGAAAGTCGCCATCGTCGGCAGCGGTCCCTCTGGGCTCTCCTGTGCAAGCGACCTCGCAAAAGCCGGCATCAAAGTAACCATCTTCGAGGCCCTGCAACATGCCGGTGGAGTACTCGTCTATGGCATTCCCGAATTCCGACTGCCCAAGCAGAAAGTCGTCGAACCAGAGATAGAGAACCTCAAACGCCTCGGTGTGGAGATAAAAACCAACGTCATCGTAGGACGTTCCATAACCATCGACGAACTTGTCGAGAAAGAGGGATTCGATGCCATCTATGTTGCTTCAGGTGCAGGACTTCCGAAATTCATGAACATTCCAGGCGAGACCCTTGTGGGTGTCGTCGCCGCCAACGAACTCCTGACGCGCACCAACCTTATGCATGGCTACGATGAGGAGTACGACACACCCATTGTGCTTGGCAAACATGTAGTCGTCGTTGGGGGCGGCAATGTGGCGATGGATGCAGCCCGCACTGCGCGCCGACTGGGGTGCGATGTCACCGTCGTCTACCGCCGAGGGGAACAGGACATGCCGGCACGTCTCGAAGAGATTCACCACGCAAAGGAGGAAGGCATCCGGTTCATGTTCCAGGTCAACCCCGTAGCCATCATCGGTGACGAGGGGGGCAACTGTGCTTCCGTGCGCCTGATACGCATGGAAATGGGCGAACCCGATGCCAGCGGACGACGCAGCTTCAGCGCCATCGAGGGCAGCGAATTCGACATTGACGTCGACAACGTCATCATCGCTCTCGGCACAAGCCCCAACCCATTGATCAAGGCCACCACACCAGGTCTGGACACCGAACGATGGGGTGGCATAATCGTCGACGAAAATGGCCTGACCTCACGCGACAATGTATATGCCGGAGGCGATGCCGTAAGCGGCGCCGCCACGGTAATCCTCGCCATGGGCGCCGGCCGCAAAGCCGCCAAAGCCATCATCGAGAAGCTCTCGTGATAATGGACAGCGATCTATTCAGTTCTGAGGCTATACGTATCGGGTATTTTAGTACTGTTGTGCCATAAAAAAAATATGTATGCCAGCAAATATAATAGCTGCTAACGGCAAAGATTATTCCAGAATCGTATCAAAAGCCGTGAAATTCTTCTGGAACACAAAGAAACGCCAACTGAAAGATAGTGGCGATGCATCGAACCGTGGTGCTGTTGTTGGTGGCAAGCAGATGGATGGTTTTATTGAGCTGCTTAAGAAAGTTGCCGTTGATGCTGGTGTGCCTGCCAAATATATAATCACGGATAAGAACTACCTGCCTGGCTATTTCCGTTCTTCCAAAGACTGGGATATGCTGATTATTGCTCCCAATGGGAAGTTGATTGCTGCTATTGAACTGAACCGGGAGGAAGGCATTGCTTTATCTGTGCCAACAGATGGCTGAAAAACGAGTATGGCAGAAAACTTCGCAGACTCGTTGCCAGATGCTTCCGACTGGAAACTATTATCAATCTGGAACGAGCCGATGCTTTTCAGGAAGATGTGCTGGCCTATCCCGCCATTACGCTGATTTCCAATAATACGTCCAGCACTACCTTCGGTTACGCCGAAGTGGAAAGGGTTGCTGAACTGACAAGCCTAACCCATTCAGAAAGAACCACCCCCAGCGATGATGATTGGACGGGTGCCTTCATGTCTGCTGACCACATTCAACTTTACACTATCGAAGAACTAGGTTTCAAGATTGGTATCGGTGTTGCTACAGGTGCCGATAGTATATTTATATCCTCAGAGTTGCCTGATCTCGTGGAATCAGAG
>JAFSKP010000114.1 GCA_017448905.1 Bacteroidales bacterium
ACTTCCAACTTCCAACTTTCAACTTTCAACTCATTTTCCTCGCCCTTGGAAAATGATTATCACCGTGTAGAGCAGGATTTTTATGTCGGTGGTCAGCGACATGTTCTCAAGGTAGAGCAGGTCGTAACGCAGACGTTCCACCATCTCGTCGACATTCTCGGCATAGCCGTACTTCACCTGCCCCCACGATGTGATGCCGGGCTTGACTTTCTGCAGGAGCAGATACTCCGGTGTGCGCTCGACTATCTTGTCGATATAGTACTGCCTCTCAGGACGCGGACCCACTATCGACATGGTGCCTTTCAGGACGTTGTAGAACTGCGGAATCTCGTCGAGGCGGTATTTCCGCATGATGCGCCCGAAGGGTGTGATACGGGGGTCGTCATCCTTCGACAATGCAGGCCCCGACTGCTCCGCATCGACATACATGGAGCGGAACTTGTGCATCATGAACGGTCTGCCTCGGTGACCAATACGCTCCTGCGCATAGAACACAGGTCCCGGCGAGGTGCACTTGACGATAATCGCCGTGACCAGAAACACCGGGGAGAGCAGCAGCAACGCCAACAGCGAGAGAACGATGTCGGAAAGACGCTTGACGCTGTACTGCCACTCCTCCATGGGACGGGGGTTGAAGGTTATCAGCGGCGAGTGGAAGATGGAGCTGAGCTTGACCGAACCATAGACGATGTCGCGCAGGTCGGGAGTGATCTTGATGATGACGTCATCGCGCCTGTCAAGAAGGCGGATGACGCTGTTAATCTTCTTGTCGTCGTCGCCGTCGATGGCGATAATCACCTCCTCGACAGCGTATTTCTCTATCAGCCCTCCAATGTCGTCGAGTTTGCCGAGATGTGGCATAAGACGAGCAAGCTCGTCGTTCGACTCGTCGCAGTAGGAGACAAATCCCACGAAGAGGTTGCCCGAGTAGACAGCCTGGCTATCGAGGTCGCGGTAGGTGGCCAGAGCCTTGGCACCGCCGCCGACAAGGAGGGTGGGGAATCCGATGCGGCGCGTATGGACCAGACGCGCCGTGCGGCTGGTGAGGCACAGCCGTCCGATGTATGTCAGCCCGAAATGGAGCAGGAAAAGCATCATGAAGCTGACATAGTAGTTCTTGTAGGATTTGATGTTATCGTCCAGAAGTAGTGCGAAGAAAATCACTATCACGCCAATAAACGATGCCCAGAAAGTCTGCTGCAGCTCTTTGAGGCGTGACTTGCGGAGCACATCGGTGTAGGTGCCTTGCATAGCGTAGAGCAGGCACCACGCCACCGGCAGGAGCAGGATGCCCCACCAGAAGTTGGAGTCCTGAAACACCAGGTTGACATCCTCGAACCGGTTGTTCTCGATAGAGACCTTACGGAAAAGGAAGAAGGCAGCCCAAGCCGACATTGCCGCCACGGCATCCCATACGATGTACGACAGTCGTTTCATCTCACAGTACGATCAGCTTGATGTTGTCGATATAGACATTGCCTCCCCTGCCGTTGCCGTTGAGGATGGTGAAATAGGGTCGGATACGCTCGTAGCTGTTGTACTCCTTCGACCATAGGGCACCGAGGTTGATGTATATCTTCTGCCACCCTTGCTGGGGTTTGCCATAGATGGTCATGTGCGACTTGATGTTGTTCGAGCCGCCGCTGACCGTGGGATTGTTGAGGCCGATGCTGAAGTCGAGGTCGCTCCAGTACTCCATCTCGACGTAGACTATCGACGACGGGGTAGGCAGATAGATGGTGGTGTCGGTGCCGAAGCTGACGCTCGCCTGGCCTGGACGCACATGAATGGCTCCACAGCCGTAGCCTGAGCAGACGGTGTCGGTACTGTTGCATGCCACCACGACCGAGTCGACGGAGAACTCACTGGGGCCGGGTTCAAAGAATTCTTCCCACTTCACCACCATCTGCGACTTGGGTATAAAGCGTGTCCTGAGGTTGCCAAGGTCAGTGACCTGGTCGGTGTTAAGCACTACGTCAGTGAGTTTGACAGGGTTGTAGAAGGGATAGTTGATGCGTTTGCCGGCGATGCCATCCTGCTTCACTACTGGATAAACGGTGACGCGGTCGATCTTCCCGTTGCGCAACACAGGGATTTCGCAGGGCAACTGGAAAGTGCCAAGGTTGGTCTCGGCGGTGTCGCCCTGCACATAGATGACAATGTTCACGGCATCCACATTGCTGGTGAAGAAGCCGTCCTCGTAGCTCCAGGAGTCGCCCGGGTCGTCTTCGACAGTGACAGAGTTTATCCTGAGGTACGACGGGGCGGTGACGCCGCCCTCATATCTGTCGCAGCTCCACAGCAGCAAGGCCGCGACGAATGGTATCAAGAGTCTTTTCAGGTTCATTGTGTGTAGTTGGATGATAACGTAGAACGGTGTGACGTTTATTCTAGAGGGCAACCCCTCGCGTTTTGTGTAACGTCGCCACTTGCCCTTTATTGTGCGGACGGCGAAATAAATCTGTTTTTCCGGTTCTGGGCCACCGTGAGCCCCACGAGGACCACGGCCATGCCCGCCAGCTTCATCCAGCTCATCCGTTCCTGTCCGATGGCCAGCGCCAGCAGCAAGGAGAAGACAGGGATGGCATTGTTGTAGACCGACCCTGCCGTGGCGCCCAGATGCTTCATGCCGTAGTTGAAGAACATATAGGCCAGCGTGGAACAGAACACTCCGAGGAACGCCAGCATCAGCCACATCCGCGGCGTGAAGCTGAGCTGCGGAAGGTGGGAGCCGTCGAACAGCAGCATTACCGGCAAGAAATAGATGAAACCTATGAGGTTCTGGTAGCATGTTATTGTCATCGGATTGTAATGATCGAGAATCTTGACAAGGGTCAGCGTGTAGACGACGGCGATGAGTACCGCCAAGGCCAGCAGTGCGAGTCCACGGGGGTCGGCCGTGAAACTGAAATTGTCGTCAAGCGACATCATGGCAATGCCGACGAGCGACAGGACGACGCCAACCACGGCTCGCACGCTAAGTCTTTCCTTGTAGACCATGGCCATGCCGAATGGGATGAACAGCGGTATTGTGGCAACAATGATGGATGCCAGACTGCCCGACACATAACGTACTCCACTTGTCTCGCAGATGCTGTAGAGGAACGGCTCGGCAAAGGCTAGCAGCAGGAAGAAAGGCAGATGCCCCTTCCTTATGGGCTGAAGCCTGTGAGTCAACGCGAGCAACGGGACGGTAAAGAGACTGGCTATGAGCATACGCCCTGTGAGTATTATTGTCGGCGTGATGGACTCCTCGGTGAGGAACAGACCCTTGGTAAAGATGAACGAGGCACCCCAGAAAGCCGACGATACTGTCAGCAGCAACTGAGGCAGATATTTGTATGATTTCTGTTTTTTCACTTTCGATTTCCTCTTTTTTGGCTTTTGTTTCAAAGGACAGCGTTTTTTTTACTATGAATACATTAAATTAATTAATAACACATTATTTCGTTTTTTTTGTTTTTTTAAAGATTATTCGTACCTTTGCAAATTTAATGCAAAAATACAATGTTTTTTTGACATGATGCGTATAGGCATACTCTCCGACACCCACGGCACCCTCCCCGAGCAGGTCTTCACCTTCTTCGAGAGGTGCGACGAGATATGGCATGCCGGCGACATAGGTCCCGGTGTCCTCGACCGCCTCCGCAGCTTCAAGCCCACCGTGGCCGTCTTCGGCAACATGGACGCCTGGGATCTGCGCTACCAGCTGTCGGAGACCCAGCTCTTCTGCCGCGAGGGGTTCAAAGTCGTCATGACACACATCGGCGGCTACCCCGACCACTATGAGCGTCGCATACGCCCCCTGCTGCTCAGCGAGAAACCCGACATCTTCGTCGCCGGCCACTCGCACATCCTGCGTGTGATGTACGACAAGACCTACAACCTCCTGCACATCAACCCCGGCGCCGCCGGACGGCAAGGCTTCCACCAAGTGTCCACACTCGTACGCCTCACCCTCGACGACAAGCCCAAAGACTTAGAAATCTGCGAATTCGACAAATTCCCAATAGAATAATCACCATTCACTAATCACTAATCACCATTCACTAATCACTAATCACCATTCACTAATCACTAATCACCATTCACCATTCACTAATCACTAATCAATGAAAGAACTTGCAATGCATGTCTACGACCTGATGGAGAACTCCACAGCCGCCAACTCGTCACTGGTAAGACTCACTATCCGCGACAGCCTTAAAGACAACATATACCATTTCACAATCGAAGACAACGGCAAGGGCATGAGCCCAGAATTCCTCGCCAAGGTCACCGACCCCTATACCACCTCGCGCACCACACGCAAGGTCGGCCTCGGGCTGCCCCTCATCAAGATGAACACCGAGAACTGTGGTGGTGGAATGACACTCGAAAGCACCGTAGGAAAGGGTACAACTCTGAAATTCTGGTTCCAGCACGACCACTGGGACCGTCCTCCCATGGGCGACCTGGCCGGCACAATCGTCATGCTTTGCGCCGCCCACCAGGACATACACATCATCTACACACATATCACCGACGAAGGCGAGTTCGTCTTCGACACAGACGAGATACACGAAGCCCTCGACGGCATGGACATGAACGACATGAAAGTGTACGCCTGGCTCAAGGACATGGTCCGGGAAAACCTCGAAGAAATCCACTACAACGACTGATTGTTGGCTAGATTCTCTAGACTGTCTAGATTGTCTAGAAAATCTAGAAAATCCAGCAAACCCAGCATACCCTCTCTCTAACTCCATAATCCGCAAACACACCCCTTATGCCATCAACTTACAACATATTCAAGAAAAACGTCAAGTCGATTACCGACTACTACACGCTCCTTGTCGAGGAGACCAAGAGCCAGCGTCTCGTTGGAAGCACCAACGAATGGGTTCTCGACAACTACTATATGATCAGCGAGCAGGAGAAAGTGCTCCGCGAGGAGCTCACCGCCAAGGCGTTCCGCAGCATCAAGCCCGCGCGCATGGCCACCATAGCGGCTGTGTTGCAGGGATTCCTCAACAAAAACCATTTCGAGGTCAACAAGGCACTCCTCTACCGCTACATCACCCAAGTGCAGGTCAACCAGAACGACTATCTCTCCTACCCCGAGGTATGCGCCCTGCTGCCCCTCATCAAGCATATCCTGATAGCACAGCTGGCAGAGCTCTGCAATACCCTCCGGCAAGAGAACGCCTACCACTACAAACCCACCGACAAGAACCTGGCCAACCTTGATCACCTGGACCATGCCGCCAAGCACAACCTCATGATGATGAACATCTTCAACTCGCTCAAGAAGATGACCAAACTACCCATGGCCGAATTCATCGACGCCATAAGCTTCAGCGAACGCGCCCTGAAGAACGAGAAGGCGGGCATGTACGATCAGATGCAGGACAAAACCAAGGACGACTACCGTGCCCAGATTGTGCGGCTCTGCAAGAAAAAGAAGACCGACGAGCACACCCTCGTGGCCCGCCTCATCGAAGAAAGCGATGCCAAAAACCAGCATGTGGGATGGCTCCTCTTCCACGAGAAGCGTCTCAAAGCACGCGCACACCTCTACATCTGGCACATCGTCCTCATCACGCTGGCGCTCTCCCTCCTGGCGGCAGTGACCCTGGCAGGATGGCACCTCTCGGCGGCAGCAATCATAATAGCCGTACTCATGCTAGTGCCTTTCAGCCAGATAGTCATCGATGTCGCCAACCGCATCCTCTACCACCTCCACAAACCCCGCGGCACCTTCAAGCTCAAGTTCAAGGACGGCATCATCCCCACGGAATACGCCACCATGGTCATCATGCCGACCATACTGAAAAACAAGGAGAAGACCATCGAGCTGCTAGAACAGCTGGAAGTCTACTACCTGAGCAACATCAACCGCGACGGCACCCACCTCAACAGCCAACAAATAAACAACTCAACAAACAAACAACTCAACCTCTTCTACACCCTCATCGGTGACGCCGCAGCCTACGGAGAGGCCGATGCCCCTTGGGACGACGAGGTGGCTCACGCCGGCGAGGCCAAAGTCCGCGAGCTCAACGCCAAATACGGAGCCCCCATCTTCAACTTCGTCTACCGCCGCCGCGCCTGGAGCGACGGCGAGAACTGCTGGCTCGGCCACGAACGCAAACGCGGCGCCATACTCCACTTCAACGACCTGCTCCTCGGCGACACCACGACAGAGCAACGTGCCAAACGCTTCCGCACAGAGACCATAAGCCAATGGCGCGAAGGCACCGTGCCCGACATCCGCTTCATCATCACCCTCGACACCGACACCGAACTGGTGCTCTACTCGGCACAGAAGCTCATTGGCTCGATGGCACACCCCCTCAACCAGGCGCAGCTCTCGCCCGACGGACACCGTGTGGACCGCGGTTACGGCATCATGCAACCCCGCGTCAACGTCGATGTGGAGGTCACCAACAAGAGCCGCTATGCACAGCTCTTCGCCGGCCTCGGTGGCCTCGATGTCTACACCACCGCCAGCTTCGAGCTCTACCAGGACATCTTCGACGAGGGCTCCTTCTGCGGCAAGGGTATCTACGACCTGCGTGTCTTCCAGCATGTCCTGAAAGGCACTTTCCCCGACAACCTCATCCTCAGCCACGACCTCCTCGAGGGCTGCCACATCCGTTGCGGCCTCATCAACGACGTGGAACTCTTCGACGACAACCCCTCCAACTATATCGACGACGCCAAACGTCACCACCGCTGGACCCGCGGCGACTGGCAGATCATCGCCTGGCTCAAGAACCATGTCCGCAACCAGCGCGGCGAACGCGTCAAGAACCAGGTCAACACCATAGGACGCTGGAAAATCTTCGACAACCTGCGTCGCTCGGTGCTGAGCCTCAGCACCATGATCCTTATCCTCGTCGCTTTCGCCCTCGGCGGCACTGCCGGCGTCACCGGCCTCGGCGCCTTCTGGGCTGTCGCCCTCGCCCTCGCGGCAGTGGCGAGCCCCATAGTGTTCTTCATCCTCGACCAGCTCACCAAGCTGCCCTCCTTCGGCAAACGATACCACTACTACGCCACCCTCATGCGCGGCTTCCGCGTCATCGTCTACCGCTCCCTCGTCCAGTTCGCACTCCTCCCCAAGGAGGCCTGGATGTATACCGATGCCGCCCTTCGCGCCTGCTACCGCATGTGGTTCAGCCACAAGAACCTCCTCAACTGGATTACCAGCGACGAAGCCGCCAAAAGCACCAAAGGCACCATGGGCGACTACATAGCCAAGTTCTGGTTCAACTACGTATGCTCAGCAGCCATCGTGGCCCTCATGTTCATCAACCCCCATACCGCCATCCTCAACGTCATTGCCGCCCTGTTCTGCATCCTGCTGTGGTGCGGCGCCCCTTTCCTCATGTTCTGGCTCGGCAAGAAATTCCCTCAAAACCGCAACACCCTGAATGCCGCCGAGAAAGAGGAGATACGCCAACTAGCCAACGACACGTGGAACTTCTTCGACTCCATGCTCGACGAGAAACACAACTGGCTGATTCCCGACAACTACCAGATAGGCCGTGAGCCACTTACCGACTACAAGACCTCGCCGACCAACATCGGCTACTCCATCACCGCCGTGGTCTGCGCCGCCGAACTGGGATTCATCGGGCAACAGAAAGCCCTCACTACCCTCGAGAACATCATCACCACCGTGGAGAAACTCGAGAAATGGAACGGACATCTCTTCAACTGGTACGGCATCAGCACCCTCAAGGCCCTGCCCAACTTCTTCATCAGCACCGCCGACAGCGGCAACTTCGTGGCCTGCCTCTATGCCGCCAAGGGGTGGCTCACACAACGCATCCCCGACTCGCCACTCGCAGCAAGAATCCAGAAACTCATCGCCGACACCGACTTCTCGAAGCTCTACAACCACGAGCTCGACGTCTTCAGCATCGGCTACGACTACAGCGCGATGTCTCTCCTGCCCTACCACTACAACAACTTTGCCAGCGAGGCACGCCTCACCAGCTTCCTCACCATCTCGCAGGGCGACGCTCCCTACAAGCACTGGTTCTGCCTCGACAAGACTCTCGTGCAATACCACGGATACAAAGGCGTAGCCTCATGGTACGGCACCATGTTCGAATACTTCATGCCCCTCATCTTCCTGCCCACCTTCAAGCACACCCTCATGGACGAGACCTACAGCTTCGCCATACGCGCCCAGAGGGCTTTCATGCGCAACTCAAAGCTGCACGACATCCCATGGGGCATCTCCGAGACAGCCTACAATGAACTCGACGACGCCCGCAACTACAAGTATCACGCCTTCGGCGTCCCCTACCTCAAGTTCCAGAACACCACACCCGACCGCATCGTCGTATCGCCCTACAGCTCCCTGCTGGCCATCAGCGCCAACGACCGTGCCGTCTACAACAACCTGCAGCTCTTCAAGGAAATGAAGATGTACGACGAACACTTCGGCCTCTTCGAAAGCTACGACCAGGAGGACCGCGTGCCTGTGCGTGCCCACTACGCGCACCACCAGGGCATGATCCTCGCCGCGCTGACCAACTACCTCACCTGCGATACCGACAACGCCTACGGCTGTCTGCAACGCTTCTTCATGCACGAACCAGCCATGCGCTCCATGGAGACCCTCCTCAAGGAGAAAGCCCAGGTGAAACCCTATATCGACCTGAAGATAACACAATACAAACGCTTCCAATACTCTAAGGTACAGACCGAGAGCGACGCCCGCGACTACGACAACATCGCTGTCGTTCCCGAAATAGGGTTCGTCAGCAACGGCCAATACACAGTCATGATGAACGACCGCGGCAGCGGATTCTCGCGCTACCGTAACATCCTGATGGGGCGCTACCGTAAGATTTCGGCCGACCACTATGGCACCTACCTTTACATCCGCAACCTCCAGAACGACCGCCTGTGGAGCGCCACATACGCCCCTCTCGACGTGATGCCTGAAGGCTACCACGTCAGCTTCGCCAGCGACAAACTCACCTTCACGCGCCTCGACGACGGTATAGAGACACGCACCGAAGTGACTGTGCTCAAGGATCGCAGCGCCGAAATCAGACGCTTCACTTTTGTCAACAATGCCGACACCGATGCCGACCTTGAAATCACCTCCTACGGCGAAGTGGTGCTCTGCACTGCCGACGAGGATGTGAACCACCGCGTCTTCAACGGCATGAAGATTATCTCCGAATACGATGCCGTGCACCAGGCACTTATCTTCAGCCGCCCCGGTGCCGACGACTCCCGCCACTACCTGCTGCACAAACTGTGGACGGAAAGTCCTGCCTCAATGGCCGACGGACTGGATCCAACCAACCCCCAATCCTCAAACCTTAACAGCCAACTTGTTGAATACGAAACATCGCGCATGAAATTCCTCGGTCGAGGCAACAGTCTGCGGCATGCCGATGTCATCGAGAGCCACCGAACCCTTAGCGGCACCGTGGGTACCACACTTGACCCCGTCATGAGTATGCGCCGACGCATCCACATACCCGCCGGCAAAAGCGCGGAGGCTTTCATAGTCACTGGCTTTGCCAAGGCCAAGGAGCAGCTGCTGCAGCTTGTCGAGCAATATGGCACCTCGGCCGATATCGAGCATGCCTTCAAGACTTCCAGCGTGTTCAACAATATGCGTCAAAGCATGTCGCTGCTGAAAGGTGCCCAGATGCGCCTCTATTGCAACATTGCAAAATACATGGCACAGACCGCGACAATGGGCAACCGGCGAAACGAGGCACTCACACACAACACACTATCGCAAAGGGATTTATGGCGATTTGGCATCAGTGGCGACCTCGCCATCCTGCTGCTTGAAGTCGACAGTGCCGAGCGTTCCGGCTTCGCCAAGGAGATGCTTCGCGCCTTCGAATACTTCAAAGTACATGGTCTCTCCCTCGACCTGGTAATCATCAACTCCGCACCGGAGAACGAACGCGACGGCCTTTACCACTTCATCCGCAACATGGCCGACACAGAGCATCTCTGGGCCTCCCACAACGAAGCCGGGAAAGTGTTTGTCATCAACAGCAACGACCTCAGCGACGCGGAGCGCACGCTGCTCTACACCGTGGCGCGTATCACCTTCGACACCCACTCGCGCATCGAGCAGCAGCTGAAGCAACTGGAGAACGAGAACACCCGCTATCAGGACAAGGTGGAGTACCCGGTCCTGCGACCCAGGAAAGACTTCCGCGTATGGAGCGACCTGGAGTTCTACAACCAGTACGGCGGCTTCGACAATGGCGGACGCGACTACGTCGTCACCAACACCAACACCCCAATGCCATGGGTCAACGTGGTGGCCAACATGGGTACACCCGACAGACCGCAGCCCGAGGGCAACGGTGTCTTCGGCTTCGTGGTCAGCTCCACAATGGCAGGCTTCACCTTCGCCCACAACGCCCAGCAGTTCAAGCTTACGGGATGGAGCAACGACATCGTGCGCGACAACGCCAGCGAGATGCTGCTCATCGACGGCGGCCAGTTCGTCCCCGCCACGGCACGCCACGGCCAAGGGTTCTCGGCTTTCGATGCCGACTACGACGACGGGCTGCACTGCGATGTACGTCTGTTTGTGGCCATGGAACGCATGGAGAAATACTATCACATCCGACTGATTAACAACGGAAGCCAGAGTCGTACGCTCAATCTGGACATGGTCTACAAACTCGTCCTCGGTGTAAGCGAGGAACAGACTTCACGCTACCTCTGCTCTGAATGGGACGAAGAGACGCAAAGCATATTGGTACGCAACGTCTACCACCCCATCTACCGCGACATTGTCGTCCGTCTTTATGCCGTGGAAGGCGATGAAGGTATCGCGCAGCAGAAAAACAGGGTATCGCTCGATGCACCCAACCGCAAGAGCCTTGGTTTCGAGACAAGCATTCCCGCCGGCGGACAGAAAGAGGTGGCTTTCGTCATTTGCGCCTACAAGAGTGGCGACAGTGAGGCTGCCGCACGACGCGTGACAATCAGCGAACTGTACCGCGAGTTCGATGCCGTCATGGCCTTTTGGGACGACCATCTCTCCCACATACAGGTGGCAACGCCCGACCCGTCGTTCAACCACATGGTCAACCGCTGGTACCTCTACCAGGTCTGCTCATCGCGCCTCTTCGCGCGTGCCGGGTTCTACCAGGTTGGGGGCGCTACCGGCTACCGCGACCAGCTGCAGGACGTCATGAGCCTCCTCTACAGCGACCCAGGCTACGCCCGCCGCCAGATTCTCGACCACGCAGCACACCAGTTCGCCGAAGGCGACGTGCTGCACTGGTGGCACGAGAGCCTCAAGATGGGTGCCCGCACCACCTTCAGCGACGACTACCTGTGGCTGCCATACGTCACCTACCAGTATGTACACATCACCGGCGACAAGAGCATCCTCAACGAGCAGGTGCCCTTCTGCAAAGGCGACCCACTGCCGAAAGGCGTGAACGAGCGCGGCATCAATTATGTCAGCGGCACACAACACGACAACCTCGAACAGGCCTCTCTCTACGAACACCTGCGACGGGCCATAGGACGCTCCATGTCGCGCATCGGCCAGCATGGGCTGCCACTGATGGGATGCGGCGACTGGAACGACGGCATGTCACGCGTCGGCGCTGAAGGCAAAGGCGAAAGCGTATGGGTGGCTCTGTTCCTTTGCGACCTGCTGCCCAAGATGCAAAAGCTCACCATCATGATGCCGGGAGCCGACCTCTCCTATTGTGAAGAGCTAACCTCGTTCCGCGACAGACTCGTCGACGCGCTGCAGCGGCAGGCATGGGACGGCAACTGGTTCCTCCGCGCCTTCTACGACGACGGCACACCCATGGGCAGCCGCCTCAGCACCGAATGCCAGATCGACCTCATCAGCCAGGCCTGGAGCATCCTCACCGATGTCGCCACCCCAGAGCAGAAGGAGAAGGTGATGCGCGAGACCGACGCACGGCTCGTCAACCGTGAGCACGAAATCATCCAGCTCCTCACGCCGGCGTTCGACTCGTCGCACCCCTCGCAGCACAACCCCGGCTACATCTCCAACTACCCGACAGGCGTACGCGAGAACGGCGGACAATACACCCACGGCGCCATGTGGTACATCATGGCCCAGCTCAAGGAGGGCCGCCGCGACATGGCCTACTACCTCTACTCCATCATCAACCCCATCCACCGCACCAACTCGCTCGCCGACGTGCTGAAATACAAGGTCGAGCCCTACTGTATGGCAGCCGACATCTACAGCAACCAGCAGCATCCGGGACGCGGCGGCTGGACCTGGTACACGGGCTCCGCCTCATGGGCCTACAAGACCGGTATCGAGGAAATCCTCGGCCTACGCAAGGAGGGCGACACCATATCGTTCTGCCCCAATATACCGTCCGACTGGAATGGCTTCACTCTCCGCTACCGCCACGGCAACACCACCTACCTGTTCCACGTCAGCAGCTCGTGCCGCCACAGCAGCCCCATAACCCTCGTCGACGACGGCAAGGAGCACGTCATAGATCTCTGATACGGGGAAAGGATTTAAGCAAGTGACATGAACCAATCACAATACAGCCAACTGTTCTCTTTCATCTGGAACATAGCGACAGATGTGCTTGTCTATGCCTTCGAGAAAGGCGAATACAGGAAATAGTGAGTTACATTGAAAGCAAAACATTAAAAATAGATACATATGTTGCAGAGAGAGGGAGAATTACGGCTGCTTAACGAGTTAAAAAAAACAGAGTGACTTATGAACGACGGATATTTGAATTTTGACGAATACATACGCCAGGGCGAACCGGCACAGCAGGAGAAAGCCGGCTACTGGCAGACGGCCATCGGCTTGCAGGCGGTGGACGGCCTGAAGGTGTCGGAATACCTGCAAAGCACCGCTCGCCGCCATATCGAGGGCGACATCACCATCGACGAGGCTCGCGAGCTTGTAAACCAGCACTATATAACCAAGACCTCGCACGACACCACGACGAGGGGACGGAAGAGGCCGACCGCGTGTCGTCGAACATCGTGAAGGTGCTGTCGAGCCCAACATTCGACTTCACCACAGGCGGCTACCAGTCGGTGCATCGCCGTGTGTTTGAGGGGGCGATGAAGCACGCCGGTGATTTCCGCACCTACGACATCACCAAGAAGGAGTGTGTGCTGGAGGGCGACACGGTGCTCTACCTGAACTGGGAGGACCTGCGTCGCGCCATCGACTACGACCTGGACCAGGAACGTGCCTACACCTACAAAGACAAGGACTCCGACGAGCTGATAAGCCACCTGACCAGCTTCGTCTCGGGCTTGTGGCAGATACATGCCTTTGCCGAAGGCAACACCCGCACCACCGCTGTATTCACCATCCAATACTTGCGCTCATTGGGATTCGAGGTCGACAACGACCAGTTTGCCAGGCACTCGTGGTATTTTCGCAATGCTCTCGTCCGCGCCAACTACCGCAACGTTGCGAAAGGGATAGAGTACACCCCGTCTATCTGGAGCGTTTCTTCCGCAACCTGCTGCTGGGCGTGCAATGGGACCTGCGCAACCGCTACCTGCATATCCACCCGACCGAGGAATGGCGTGTGCAACCCAATCTGGCTGACCGTATAAGTACCCTACAAGTACCCCGCAAATACCCCTCAACTACCCCCTCAACTACCCCCTCAACTACCCGTACAACTACCCGTACAACTACCCGTACAACTACCCGTACAACTACCCGTACAAGTTCGTCTACAATATATTTAAAAACTAAGGGCGGAGCAGCACCGCAGCAATGCCGTCGGCCTGCAGAAGCCCCTTCGGCGTTGGACGGAAAGAGCCCTCGGTCTCCTCGATGAGACCGAGGGTTTTCTGTTTCTCCATTGCTGCCGCGACCCTTGCGGCCTCTTCGGGGAAGCGCGTGGCAAGACACTGCTTGTCTATGCCGCGCGATGTGCGTAGCGCCGTCATGACGAACTCATTGAAAAGGTCGTCATGCGAGAGGACTTCATCGCCATAGGGAATCACCCCTCTCGCAACACCGTCGATATAGGCCTTCAGGTCGGGCAGATTCCATCGCCGCCGTCGGCCGTCGAACGAATGCGCACCGGCACCCACCCCAAGGTAGGGCTTATGTTCCCAATAGCCGCTGTTGTGGCGCGAGTGCCAGCCGTCGAGGGCAAAATTGGAGACCTCATACTGCACGAAACCGCGGCTGCGGCACCACCGCAGCAACATCTCATACTCTGCCGCCACGTCATCCTCTTCGGGCAGACGCACACGTCCCGACTTCAGCTGCCTGTCGAGGATGGTGCCCTCCTCTACGGTCAGCTCATAGCACGAGATATGCTTCAGCGCGCCGAGAGACAGCAGGGTGTCGACAACATCAAGGTTGCGCTTCCATGAAGCCAACGACTGCCCGGGCAGCCCCATGATCAGGTCGATGGAGAGATTCGAAAAGCCGGCAGCGGCGGCACGGCGCACGGCGCCGACAGCCTGTCCGGCATCGTGGATGCGGTTGATGGCCCTCAAGTCGTCATCGCAGAACGACTGCACGCCGATGCTGAGGCGATTGAAAAAGGTGTGCTCTTGCAGCCAGGCTAGGAAGTCCTCCGTCAAGTCCTCCGGATTGGCCTCGATAGTAGCCTCCTCAAGCCCTCCGAGGTCGAACCACCGCTCCACGGCCTCGACGACATGCCCCAGCAGCGTCCGCCCCATCCTCGTCGGCGTGCCGCCGCCGAAATAGACTGTCCGCAACCTGCCCACCTCGCCATGCCTCATCCTCATCTCCTCGCACAACGCGTCAGCATAGCGCTCCATATCGCTGCCGCCGGCCACGGAGTAGAAGGCACAGTAGGAACATTTGCGATGACAGTATGGAATATGGATGTAGAGCATGGCAACAAAAAAGACGGTTTCATGCGAAACCGCCCATTTCCGGTAGCGGGGATGAGAATTGAACTCATGACCTCCGGGTTATGAATCCGACGCTCTAACCAGCTGAGCTACCCCGCCATTTCATGTTCGAAATCGGGTGCAAAAGTACACATTTTTCCACATACGACAAATTTTTTCTCAAAAAATCTTATCTTTGTAAACCGTTACTGCGATACCGACAGCATACAATACACTAAACATCAACAAGCTATGATGGACGAGAAAGACAAAAAAACTTACTCAAATTTTGATTACGACAGTGCCCTGAACGTGCAGGAAGGTGTGGCTCAACCAGAGCAAATCAGCAATTTTTACCTCGAAAAGATGCGTCAACGCCGCCGTAATGAGCCCACCATAGAGCAGCTTGTGGATGGCATCATCCGTGGCGACCGTGTCATGCTCTCGCGCGCCATCACCCTCGTCGAGAGCTCCCTCCCCGACCACGGCCGGAAAGCCCAGCAGGTCATACAGCAGTGCCTCCCCTACTCCGGCAAGAGCATCCGCGTAGGCATCACCGGCGTGCCCGGCGCCGGCAAAAGCACCACCATCGAAGCTCTCGGCAAGATGCTCACCGCCCTCAACCACAAACTCGCCGTCCTCGCCATCGACCCCAGCAGCGAACGCTCGAAAGGCAGCATCCTCGGCGACAAGACCCGCATGGAGGAACTCTCCACCGACCCCAACGCCTTCATCAGGCCCTCCCCGTCGGCAGGGTCGCTCGGCGGCGTGGCACGCAAGACACGCGAAATCATACTGCTCTGCGAAGCCGCCGGCTTCGACACCGTCATCGTCGAGACCGTCGGCGTGGGGCAGTCGGAAGTGGCGGCACACTCCATGGTCGACTTCTTCCTCCTGCTGCAGCTCGCCAACACCGGCGACGAGCTGCAGGGCATCAAACGCGGCATCATGGAGATGGCCGACATGATAGCCATCAACAAAAGCGACATCGACCCCGAACGCTCCAAACTCGCCGCCCAACAGTTCCGCAACGCTCTCCACCTCTTCCCCATGCCCGACTCCGGCTGGACCGTCCCCGTGCTGCCCTGCTCAGCCTACAGCAAGGAGGGGCTACAGGAGATATGGAACAAAATCCTCGAATACGTGGCCTTCACCAAGAAAAACGGCTACTTCTACCACAAACGCCAGCAACAGAGCCTCCGCATCCTCGACGAGACGATAGAAAACACACTGAAACAACGCTTCTACAACACCCCCGGCATGGAACAACGCCTCGAACAGGCTCGCCGCGACATACTCGCGAGCAAGGTCAGTGCCTACACCGCAGCGGAAGAGCTGGTGAGAATGTGTTAATGTGAGAATGCGTTAATAAGTTAATGTATCAGCCATATAGATATGAAAAAGACAATCATAAGCAATTTATTAGCTATCGGTGCCTTTGCAGTCATGGCTATTTCGTGCCATCGTCCCTACGACACCGTTTTCTCAACCTACCCTGACGGCAGCAAGAAACTCGTCTTCACCGTCGTCGACGGCAAAGGCGGCGAGATGACCCGCGTCGGGGAGAAGTTGTACTACGAGAATGGCAACATCATGTACGAGAAGCACTTCAAGGACGACAAGCCCACCGGACAATGGTGCTATCGCTACGACAACGGACAGCTCCATGCCAGCGGCACATTCCTCTCGGGCGACAGCAACGACCATGGCACGGCGTGGGTATTCTACGACCGCGACGGCAAGGAGTTCGTCGAAGACTACGACTCCATGCGGGTCCTCCAGTATGCTGCCGACCGCCGCCCCGTCTCGGTATCATACTACGTCGGCAAGACGGAGACACGCTACCAGTTCAACGACAACTACACCATCAATGCCCACGGCGTCGTAGTCGACGGCAAGAAAGATGGTCCATGGCTCTTCTTCTACGCCAACGGCCAAACCATGCTTGAGGCTCGCTACACGGACGGCGTCGAGAACGGGGCATACGTCTCCTACCGCGAGAACGGTGTACCCTATTTCCGCGGATTCTATATCAATGGCCAGCGCGCCAACATCTGGGAGTTCTACGACGAACACGGCAACCTCGTCGGCACCAAAGACTTCGACAAGTGAAAAGTGAATGTAAAATGCTTGACTGCTTGAATGTATGAATGCTTTAGTGGCTACGCAGTCAAACAATCAAACAATCAAACAATCAAACAATCAAACAATCAAACAATCAAACAATCAAACAATCAAGCAATCAAGCAATCAAGCAATCAAGCAATCAAGCAATCAAGCAATTTGGACGTAATCCTCGAACATCCTGTTTACAAGCTCATAGGCGATGTCGCCGACACCATGGGGCTGGAATGCTATGCCGTGGGCGGCGTGGTACGCGACTACTTCCTGCAACGCCCCTGCTCCGACATCGACGTGGTCTGCGTGGGTAGCGGCATAGCCCTCGCCGAAGAGGTGGCCAAGAGAATTGGCCTCACCTACGACTTTGTGCCCGAAGTGCACACCTACCGCAACTTCGGCACAGCACAAATACACATCTACGGCCGCCATACGGTGCCCCCCACCGGCGACGAGGAGATAGAACTCGAATTCGTCGGCGCACGCCGCGAGTCGTACCAGCGCGACAGTCGCAAACCCATCGTCGAGGACGGCACCCTTGAAGACGACCAGAAACGCCGCGACTTCACCATTAACGCCATGGCCGTATGCCTCAACAGCGACCGCTTCGGACAACTCGTCGACCCCTTCGGCGGCATCCGCGACCTCGACAGCGGACTGATACGCACTCCTCTCGACCCCGACATCACCTTCAGCGACGACCCCCTTCGCATGATGCGCGCCGTCCGCTTCGCATCGCAGCTCGGGTTCACCATCGACCAGCGCTGCTTCGACGCCATCTGCGACAACGCCTGCCGCCTCGACATCGTATCTCAAGAACGCATCACGACAGAACTCAACAAGATACTCCTCTCCCCACGGCCCTCCGTAGGGCTCAAACTCCTGGAGAAGACAGGCCTCCTGCCTCTCTTCTTCCCCGAGCTGTCGAAACTCAAGGGTGTCGAGACCATCAACGGCCACGGCCATAAAGACAACTTCTACCACACGCTGGAAGTCGTTGACAATGTGGCAGAGAAGAGTTCCGACCTATGGCTCCGCTGGGCCGCCCTGCTCCACGACATCGGGAAACCGGCCACCAAACGCTTCGACGACAAGCTCGGATGGACCTTCCATGGCCACGAGGTCAAAGGCTCACAAATGGTCAAACGCATCTTCAAGCGTCTCCGCCTCCCCCTCGACGCCAAGATGAAGTATGTCGAGAAACTTGTCCTGCTCCACCTGCGTCCCATAGTCATCTCCGAGGATGTGGTCACCGACTCGGCGGTCCGCCGCCTCCTCTTCGAGGCCGGCGACGACATCGACGACCTCATGCTGCTCTGCGAAGCCGACATAACCTCCAAGAAAGAGGAGAAAAAGAAACGCTTCCGCGACAACTACAAGCTTGTACGACAGAAACTTGTCGAGCTGGAAGAGAAAGACCGCATCCGCAACTTCCAGCCTCCCGTCAGCGGCCTGGACATCATGGAGACCTTCGGCATCGGTCCCTGCCACGAGATAGGAGTCATAAAAGATGCCATCAAGGAAGCCATACTCGAGGGCACCATCCCCAACGACCGTGACGCCGCATGGCAGATGATGCTCGACCTGGCAAAACCCCTGGGCTTGAAACCAGTAGAAAAGGGCTGACAACGAAGGGCAAAGAAGTTTTATCCTTGGAAAATGAAGCGACTGACAGTCATATGCGGTCCTACAGCCGTGGGCAAGACGGCCTACGCCATACAGTTGGCACAGAAACTCGGCACCGAGATTGTCTCCTGCGACTCGCGCCAATTCTACAACGAACTCAACGTCGGCGTGGCACGCCCTTCGGCCGATGAACTCGCCGCCGTCAAGCACCATTTCGTCGCCTGCCGCCCGGTCACGAAGCCTTACAATGCCTTCGACTATGAGCACGACGCACTGCAGCTCATAGAACAGCTGTTCGAGGCCCACGACGATATCGTTGCCGTCGGAGGATCAGGACTCTACATCGATGCCCTCTGCCACGGCATCAACCTCATGCCCGACCCCTCATCGGAGCTGCGTTCCACGCTGTCTGCCCGCATCAGGAACGGCGAATTGCCCGCCATGCTCGACGAGTTGAAACGACTAGACCCCGACTATTACGCCATCGTGGACCACCGCAACCCCATACGCATCCAGCGCGCCCTAGAAGTCATCCTCACCTCTGGGAGACCTTACAGCCAGCTGATTGGCAGACCATTGCCTGAGCGTCGTTTCCTGATAACAAAAATCGCCCTACGCCGCGACCGCGACACACTGCGCAACCGCATCTGCCGACGGGTGGACATGATGGTCGCCGACGGACTGATAGAAGAAGCCCATGGCCTCATCCCCTATCGTGACATCAATACACTCAACACTGTAGGCTACAAAGAGCTTTTCGCACACTTCGATGGCGCCACAACCCTCAACCAGGCTCTCGACAACATCAAGAACCACACATGGCAATATGCCAAAAAACAGCTCACCTGGCTCAAACGTGACCCCGAAATCACCTGGGTCGACCTATAATGTAGCGGCGAGTACCGTGGTCACCGGGTTGGCGTAAATATCGAGCATGATATGGCGAATATCGAGCCCCGTGCTGCTGCAACAGCTGTCAAGGTGAGCGACGAATCGCTCTCGCTCTGCCGCATCATAGCGGTCGGCAAAACGTGAGGAGCCCTCGCGCAAATCGTAGGCTATGTAGTTGTTGGCCCTGAGCCTGTAGCCCGCATAGATGCGGCTGTCGACAAGGCCTGCAAACCACTTGAAGAAAGCACCGTCGCGGGAGGCGTCATATCCGCACAGGTCGTCGTGCGACACCGGCTTGCGGACGCTGATGTGCACCTCGCCCTTGGGCTGCAGAAGGCCGGTGACGATGCTCCATAAATCCTCATTCTCCTCCTTATGGTAGACCCCTCCCACGGTCATGAGCAACTCGCGCGCCTTGAACTTGTCGCAGGGTTCCCACTCGTACGACACCGACACAGGAACGATGTTCAACTCCGAAATGTTGGCGACGAGGTCTTTCATGTCGCCGCTGCCGGCAAACATCTTGAGGAGCGAAGGCTCTGTGGCATCCATACCGTTCTTCGTACGCCCGTTGCGCTGTGCAATCCATACCGACTCATGGCGTCCGGTGATGCAGTAGCGCATATAGGACGACACCAGTGCCATGCTGCTGTAGAAGCTGCGCATCGCGCCGCCACGCTCCACACGGAACATCTTGTTGATGCGTCCCAGCTCGATGACAAGGGGATGCTTCATGAGATTGGCGCCGAAGGTGATCTGGCATAACGGGAGGCCATACTCATGCAAGATATACTGCAGCAGGAAGGCGTCGAGAACTATATCACGGTGGTTGGAAACAAAAAGGTAGGACCAGGCAGGGTCGAGCCTGTCAGCCCCATCCGACGTAAGGCGGGTGATGGATGTGTCGATGATGCGCGAGATGCCGTCGTACATTATCGTCGTCTGCAGCTCGTCTATCGAGGCGATGGCAAGCAAGCGGTTCTTGACATCGGCGGGATCGCTGTCAGGATAGACAAAACGGGAAACAATATCGAAGTCCGGACAGCCGACAATACGCTGCAAAGCAAGGGGTAGCTCTTCTTCGCTATAGGGACGTATGGAATCGTATTCCTGTGGGTATCGGTCAGCCATTTTTCTGTCTCAAATCAATGAATTTAACTGGTTTACGGCTCTTCTCCGGGAAGTTGATGCGACGTATCTCGTCACTGGGCAGAATCTCTATTCTGGGTGTCACGCGGATGCGCGAACGGAAACGGTCCTTGAGTTCCTTGACGACATCGTCGGTGTCGCGGGAGCTATCCCTAAGCCCTATCTTCACCGTGACATCGTCGGTGCCGGTATCGTTGGTAGCGGCATAGATGACATAGTTCTCCACATAGTCGGTGTTGTCGAGCACATCGTTGATGGCTGGAGGGTAAAGGGTGGTACCTTTGAGCTTTATCATGTTGTTCTTGCGACCGATAAGTGGTGTGAGGCGGTAGGAGTTGCGGCCACAGCGGCACTGTTCGACACGCTTGGCTGCGATGTCGCCTGTGCGGAAACGCAGCAGAGGCATTCCCTCGACACCGAGCGTGGTGACTACGATTTCGCCTGGCTGGCCGTCGGGAACCGGCCGGTCGTCCTCGCCGATGATTTCGACGATGATGAGCTCGGGGTGGACATGACCGCCACAGCCGTAAGGACACTCGCTGAAGGTGGCTCCCATCTCGGTGGATGAGTAGGTGGCGAAAAGCTGCACCTCAGGCCATTTCTCGGCGATGCGGCGCCCCAAGAGGTTAAGCTCGAAGTTCTGGTCACGCAATCCCTCACCGATGCCAATGATGCGGCGTACGCTGCTCCCATGGTAGTCGATGCCATGCGCCTCGGCATATTCCACCAGCCTGAGGATGAACGACGGCACGCACATGATGGTGTCGGGGTGGATACGCTGTATGGTATCCCACTGCAGCTCAGGGATACCGTTGCCGACACGGATGATAGAGGCTCCCAGCTCGCGGATGCCCAGAAAATAGGCAAGTCCCGCCATGAAACGCTTGTCGATGGTTGTCATCAGCTGCAGAATGCTGCCGGGATGAAGGCCGGCGCAGGCGAACGACTTCTTCTCGTTGTAAGCCAGACGCTGGAGGTCGCGCTCGGTGCAGCCGAACGTCACGGGGTCGCCAAGGGTACCCGAGGTGGTGATGTAGTCGATAATCTTCTCCTTAGGGCAACAGAGGATGTCGTCGCTATGGAGCTGGAGGTCGCGCTTTGTGGTGAAAGGCAGAGACGTCAGGTCCTCAAGATGACGTATCGTACTGACATCAATAGCATTGGCAGCGAAAATGCGTTTGTAGAACGGTGAGTTGGACGCGAGATAGGCCAACGCCTTCTGTAGCAACCCCTCCTGGAATGCCTTTATCTCTTCGGGTGATTTGTATTCGATGTCTGTTTCCATATCAGTTCTGCTGAAAAGGAGCTTTCTTATGTAACCTATGATTAGCCACAAGAATCAATTATCAGTTTATCTGTCCATTACCAGTTTGTCAATCCACTCAAGAAACCTGTATTTCCATGGGCGGCATTCGGGAGTGCCCTTGCTATCGCTCACGCCGAACCCATGACCGCCAGTCTTATACTGTATATATGTGTGCTCTACACCAGCGGCAGTCAGCGCAGAGTCGAGCAGCACGGAGTTGTGGTATTCGACAACAGGGTCGTCGATGCAGTTGACGAGGAAAACCGGCGGACAGTCGTTCGTGACATGGCGTTCGAGCGACCACCGGTCCATACGTTCCACAGTGCGTGTGCGGCGTTCGCCCAAGAGTCCGCGGCGCGAACGCTTGTGGACGCAGGGTTCCGTCATCGTGACTACAGGATAGATAGGGGCCACGAAGGCGGGGCGCATGGCACCAGGGATGACAGCCTGGCTCATGGCCAGATGGCCGCCGGCGGAGAAGCCCATGATGCCGATGGTGGATGGACGGATTCCGTAGCGCGACGCATGGGCGGCAACCCAGCGGAGCGCGGCCTGGCCGTCATTGTACATGTCGGGGGCTATGTTGCCGCGCACCAGAATGCGGCTGTGAGAGAACCAAGCCCACCATCCGGCCACGCGATAGCGTAACACGAAAGCGGTAATGCCGTTCTGCTGCAGGAACTTGGCGACCTCGACGCCTTCGCCATCATAGTCGAGCCAGCAGTAGCTGCCACCGGGGCAAACCACCACGGCTGCCTTGGGCTGTTCGGCAGCATAGACCTCGAGCGTGACTCTGCCGAGCGACGAGTCAGCAGGGTAGACAGACACCCTCTCCTGCGACGCCGCAAAGGAAGACAGTGCAAGGGAAAAACAGAATATGTAGAAGCTGTGTATCCTCATCAGCCAAGAATTTTTCTGACTTCGTCGGACGACAGCTGCCGGTACATGTTGGCTTTGTCGGCCGCGAAGTCAACCTCGAAGTACTCCTCGTCATAGAACGAGAGCTTGGAGTTGGTGTCGGGGTTGCACTCGAGATAAGAGATCTCGTCGAGTTTCAGCCCTTTGGCCTCGCAAATCTGTTCGGCCAGCGAACGACCGGCGTAGGTCACCGATGTACCAGGGTTTTCCTGATAGAGTTCAGTGACAATGATATATGTCTTACCATCGACCACACGAGTCTTCAGGCCACAACTTGAGGGCATATCCCACTGCCCCTTGAATTCAAATATCTCGTCGTAATATTTTTCTGGTACTTTCATAACTGTTTGACTAGTTTTAACGCATTCAAGCACTCAAGCGTTCAAGCATTCTTCTTGATGTTCCTCACGACATCCTTTCCGAACGACTTGTTGGCCAGCGCGCGGTTGCGGGGTCTGTAGGTGCCATCCTCCATCTCGCGCAGGGTGACGTTGCAGAAAAGGCGGAACATCTTCGACTCCTGTGTTTCAGTGGCATAGAAACTCTTCCAGGCGTAGTCATATACATCCTGCAGCTCGTCGGGTGTCATGTGGCGCGGTTGGAAAACCACCTGGCCGGCATTGTAGTGGTCCCAGTCGAAGTCGAAGATGCGCCCCTGACGCAACAGGTCGTCGTAAGCTTTGGTGTGGGGGAAAGGCGTCATCACCGTGAATTCGGCAAGGTCGAGGTCTATCTCCCCAAGGAAGTCGATGAGGCGTTTGCAGTCGTCCACCGTCTGGTTGTCAAGGCCGAGCAGGATAGTTCCCTCGACACCGATGCCGTAGTCATGGTAGCGCTTCACGCGTTCCTTTATATAGTCGGAGGTGTCGTACACAGCCTGGTAGACATACCAGGCTCCGGCCTTGGCGGCAAGGTCGAGCACCTCGGGGTCGTCCTCGATGGTGTGGCTGATCCACTTCTTCTTGAGAGGAGCTATGGCGGTGAAGAGTTCTTTTTCCCATTCCTTGTTCTGTGCCAACGAGTTGTCGACGATAAAGAGTCGGTTGTTTTCGATGGCAGCCATGTCCTCCACAACCTTGTCGACGGGACGAGGACGGAAACGGCGTCCGCCGAGATAGGAGACGGCGCAGGGATAGCAGCTGAAACGGCATCCGCGCGAGGCATGGAAGAGGTCAACCATCTGCACACCTTTGTGGTTGTAGAGCTCACGCTTGTAGAGGTCGCGGCGGCAGGGGCCGACACTCTCGATAGGGGGTTGCTTGCCCATGAAGTTGTAAACCTTCTTCAGACATCCGTTCTTCCAGTCGAGGATCTGCTGCTCTGAACGGCCCTCCGACTCGCCCAACAGCACGCTGTCGACATGCTCCACCATCTCTTCGGCATGAAGCATCGTCGAAATGCCGCCAGCGATGACTTTCTTGCCACGCCTGTGATACTCGTCGGCAATGGCCCAGGCACGTTTCACCTGCGTGCTGAGCATCACCGAAAGAGCCACCAAGTCGCACTCCTCGTCGAAGTCGATGGCCTCGACGTTTTCGTCGGTAAAAGTGATATCAACATATTCCGGCAATGTGGCGGCGTATGCCACAGGACCATGAGGCGGAAGGTTGAAGGTGGTCTGCCCTCTCAGTTTCTGCCATTTCGGATAAATCAGTTTCAGTTTTATCGTCTCCATTTAAACACCTTTATATACTACAACAGTATTTCCCCCATCATCCGCGTTGCATTATCTCATGACAACATATTATAATACAACACTCCACACTTGAAATGGGATGATGATTGGTGAGAAAAACAAACTACAAAAATAAACAAAAAAAACGAAATGGAAGCCAGAAAGGACAAAAAACGACCCCGAAAAGCCCGGTGAATGGGATTACGCTGGCGGCATCACTCCGGATAATACTCGGCAAAAGTGTGATCATCATATAGAATCACAACTTTTTCGATGCGTTTCCTCGACATGATGACGCTGGCAGCTTGAGACACACAGTCACCAGGGGTCTCTGACTGTGCGTGACGACCCTGTTGTACTGTCTCTGCTCCAATCCCGCTAACAATTGCCGCTCCCTCTGTAACAAGAGGAGCTGACAGGACCTTATCGGACGCCGATTTCGTGTCTGAACCATCAAGCCATGCGTCATCCTCCGGTCCGTTATCCGTGGACTCCGCGCCGCCGTCAGAAGGTGCCGTCATCATAGGGTCAGAAGAAGAGACCTCTGTAGGCAACGGCATTGGCTGCACCGACGCCTGTTCCGGTTCATCATTCACCTCAGGAGCCATTGTCTGTTTTTCATCTTGCAGGGAAGAGAAAAGGTCAGGTTGCCGCCCGTCAGGTTTCGGCTGAGCCGGAACAGACGCATTGTACATCTCACCCACGCCGAGCGTGAGCCACCTGATGTCTATCTCCGGGTAGCGGTTCACGACTTTCATGACAAAATCAAGGCTGGGGCGATTACGACCGCTCAGGATATGCGACATTCCGGAGGGTTGTATTCCTATCTCCTCTGCAAACTGTCGTGAGGTGAGATTTTTGGCCTTTAGAATTAAATTTATCCTGTCTATCATATATTTACATATGTAATCAGAGTTAAAAACTTTTTACAAAAGTATACATTTAATTCGAAACATTTGTATTTTAGGTGAAATTTATTTTTGTAATCTTTCAATTTACATAAGTATCACTTTAAACATATATTGTTAAAATATTAAATATCAATAAATAGTAAAATATCATTTAATTATATTGTCATCGCATCGAAACGAACCTAATCAACTTAAAAACAACTTTAATTAAAACATAGAATATGCATATATACAGATATTTATATTATTTTACATTATACAAATATGGCTGTTTGAAAATTTTTTTACAAATGTTCTTTGATTACATTTGTGAAATTTTACAAATATTACCGACAATTATAATTATTACATTTGTAAATACAGCAATTGGTATACATTTGTGAATATCTGAAAATGGCCTCTGTTGGCTTTTCTCAACTCCTGTCATACCTGGACTCCTAAAACGGGTAGAAAATCGATTAGAAGGCAAATTCAGGAAAACTGCAAGAATCAAAAAAAATAATCATCCTGATATACATTTTTTAAATAACCTGCGTTACTACTGCAAAAAACAAATAATAATCACGATGAAAAAGAGTATCGCTATTCTATCATTAGTTGTTGTGTTTGCCATGCTGGCAGCCTCATGCTCGCACAAGACCTGCCCCGCCTACCGTGGCTCCATCGCCGAAAACATGGTGACAGAATAAGACACGACACCGTGCATTAGGGCGGTTCTCCCCTACCCTACACAAAGACTACGGGACACCGCAAGACGGTGTCCCTTTTTTTAAACCAGAACCATTTGTATGAACACATCCTTTGACATAGAAGGCGCCGCGCTGCACAGCTGCACCTTGAGGGATTGCCATCTGGTGATTCCCGACGGCGTTACCGAAATCGCTGACGGTTTCGCTGCCCACTCGAAAAACATGTATTATCTGACAAGCCTTGTCATCCCTCAGTCCGTTGTACGCGTTGGCGACGGTGCTTTCTGCAAATGTCACAACCTGAGAAAGGTCACCGTACTCGGTGCCGCCGAGATAGGAAGCGGAGCCTTTTCTGAATGCAGGACACTTAAGACAGTATGGCTTGCCGACGGAGTGAGCAGCCTCGGCGACGGGTGTTTCGACTACTGCGAAAACCTCGCGGAACTATTCATACCGCAGAGTGTCAAAAAGATAGATTTTGCCATCGCCCGCCAGTATAACCAGTCCCGCACACAACCACGCATCGTTTGCGAGACCAACGAGACTCCTGCCGGTTGGGCAGAACGGTGGAACTTCATCGGCTACGACAATCCCTACGGTGGTAGAATAGACTACGAAAAGGCCGGCTACCACAAGGTCACATACGGAAGGAGGCGACCATGGTACCCCTCGCTTGAGAATGCCCTCCAACCCTGCAACAAGCCTCTCGAATGCGAGGCCTGCGAGACAGGCTTCAGCTGGAGTATCCTGGAGATAACAGTCTGCCACTCATGGGAAAACGCGAGAGAGGGCGGTAGTTCTACATTGAAAGATATTTTCTCACGTCCCGGTTCAACGGCAGAAAAGGAATACCCGGTAATCTGCGACAATTTCCTTCCTTACGAAAACAGCGACTGGAGTATTGACAGCATTACAATAGCGGCGGAAAAAATCACCTGCGACAGCGTCACATTGGTTTGCAGAGACAAGCGTTTTGTCGTGCATAAGGGCGAAAACATCATTCTTATGGACAATCCCGTTTTCGGCAGCAAATACGTAATAAGTGCAGACATAAGATGAACCATAACTAAAAAGATATGCATGACTCCATAACCAACATCTCCTTGCCGTTCCGTGGCTTTTCCAGCGAAGCCATCGAGTGGCTGCATGGACCAAACCGTTTTACAGAGCTTTTCGATCAGATGTATTCTCCACAAATGCCTGACGCAAAGGAACAAAGGCAAGCCCTGAACCGTTTCTACCAGCCGTCGGCCATCAACCGTCTTCGCCCCGACCAGGTGGAACGTATCAGAGAGGACTCGCGAAACCCCGACAATGTCACGGCATGCTATCTTTACGGCTGTTGGCTTGCCTGGAACGCCACGCATTTGGAGCAGCTGGACGAGGTGGAGTACCTCGTCTCCACGGCTGCCCAAGGTGGCTATGGCCAAATGTGGTTGTTGCTGCGCTACATGTGGCTTCACGGACTGAATATCGACACCCGCATTGACAATGAACGTGTTGCCGAAAGCCAACGCCGAGCCATCGAATCTGGCGACGGGACCGCCTACGGCCTGCTGACAGTGAAGCCCCTGCTTTATGGTTGGGGTGTGGAAGCCGATGCCGAGGAGGCGACCCGTCTGGTCATGGAGCGTATCGATAACGACGGTGGAGAGGACGAGACTTCGGACTATCTTTTGACCCTCCTCGCCGACTGCCGCCTTGCCACAGGCAACAACGCCGAAGCCGAGCGCTGTGCCAGGGCGGCAATAGGGAAAGGAGGGCTTGACGCTTCCTGGAGCAGCCTTATCTGGGCCACCTGCTATGACGGTGATGACCTCAAAGAAGGCTGCAAGGGCATGGAGCGAGAGCTATACAACGCATCGGCCGAGGCGGGATGCAGCCTCGGCCTTTACGAGTGCGGGTTGCGTGACAAGGAAATGGCAGAAGGCAAGAGCGGATTGCAATGCAAGATGCACGAGCATAAAGCACGCCTTGAACTCGAAAAAGCGGCACTGCTTGGCAACGGGGATGCCTGCTTTGAGTTGGCAATCATGGCGAACGCCGGAGAGTGCGGATTCACGGGCGAGAGCCTGGACGAATCGTACCCTTTCTTCCTGCGCGGAGCCATGGCCGGCAACAGCAATTGCGCCTACTGGATGTACAAGCTGCAGGACAATGCCTTGAGGGGCAGCAAAGAGGAACGTGAGTTCACCCTGCCCGACGATGCCGACCACAGTTCACCAGACACATGGCGCAAACTGGCCGAATGCCTGTGCCGTTCCAACAACCAGCCCTGGCCAGAGGATAACTGATCAGAGTCCAATCTTCTCGTTGACGATGGCGATAATCTCGGCCTCTTCCTTTATGGCGGCAGCCTCAATGTCGGCGGCACGCTTCAGGATGTCGTTCTTGAAAGCCTCGTCCTTCAGGCTGCTGGCGTTAATCTTGACGTTGAGGTGGGCACCCATAACGGCGCTGCGGGCAGCGAGAGCTCCCACTCCGCCGTCGGTGACGCTGGCAGGATTGCCCCACTCCACCATGGCGCGGCAGACCTGGAAAGCCTCGAAACTTTTCTGCATAGTCTGGAAGGGCACCTCGGTGGCGAACTTGGTGGCCTCCTGGATGGCGGCACTGCGGGCGGCTTTCTCCTCGTCGGTCTTCTTGGGGAGCCCGAAAGCATTCATAATCTTGTTGAAAGCGTTGGTATCCTCGTCGACGAGGTGCAGGAGGTCGTTCTTCAGCTGCTGGCCGTGAACGGCGACATCGCTGAATTTTTCCCATTCGTCGTCGTAGGCAGCCTTGCCGCCGGTGAGGTTGGCCACCATGGTGCCGAGCGAAGCGGCGAGGGCACCCATATAGGCGCTGACCGAGCCGCCGCCGGGGGCAGGACTCTCGCTGGCCGTCTCCTCGCAGAAGCCAGTGCAGGTGAGGTCGACGAGCTTCTTCTGGCTGTTGTCCTCTATGAGGAACTCGATGACTTTCTCCTTGGGGTTGAATGGTTTGAGGTCGTCGAGGCCCATGCTCTTGATGGCCACCTTCATAATCTCGTCCTCGCTGACACCGAGGGAGCGTTTCTGTTTGGCCAGATAGTACTTGCCGGCATCGATGAGGACGCTCTTGGGGATAAGGCCCACGATCTCGCAGCCGGTGACGCGGATGCCGCGGTTGGCGGCGCAACGGCATACCTCGTCGAAGCAGAGGTGGACGGGGGCCACCTTGATGGAGGTGATGTTCATGGAGACCTGAGCGATGCCATAATCCTCTATGTACCAGCCGATAGCCTTGGTGCCTTTCAGTGTGCCGGGAATCATGATGGTCTTGCCGTTCTCGTCCTTCATGGGCTTGCCGCTGGGCTTGCCACCCTCGCGCATAGGACGACCCTTCTCGCGGACGTCGAAGGCGATGGCGTTGGCACGGCGAGTGCTGGTTGTGTTGAGGTTATAGTTGATGGCTACGAGGAAGTCGCGGGCACCCACCTGTGTGGCGCCGGTCTGGGCGGTGTGGTCGTTCCATGCGTTGGGGCCGTAGTCGGGCCTCCACTGCTCGGTGCCGAGACGGGTGGAGAGGCTCTCGTATTCGCCTGTGCGGCAGTAGGCCAGGTTGCGGCGCTCTGGCATCTTGGCGGCATTCTCGTAGCAATAGATGGGTATCTGCAGCTCGTTGCCGATGCGCTCTGCCAGCTTGTGGGCATACTCCACGGTCTCCTCCATGGTGATGTTGCTCACCGGGATGAGGGGACACACGTCGGTGGCGCCCTGACGGGGGTGTGCACCATGGTGCTGACGCATGTCGATAAGCTCGGAAGCCTTCTTGACGACGCGGAAAGCGGCCTCGCAGGCCTGCTCCGGTTCGCCGACGAAAGTGATGACCGTACGGTTGGTTGTCTGACCAGGGTCGACATCAAGGAGTTTCACACCTTCGACCTTCTCAATCTCGGCGGTAACCTGATTGATGATATTCATGTCGCGGCCCTCGCTGATATTGGGCACGCATTCTATCAGTTGTTTCATTATAATATATTGAATTAAAATAAACTATATTTAATAAGGCAAACAATTATCAAATGCAAATATAAAAATAATTTGTCAACATGTTTGAAAAAACAGACGGGCAGACCTCAATTATCGTTTTTTCCATCGTTTCCTTCGCCCGTTGCCAGGTAGCGGGCTGTGCGTAGCTTGTAGTACTGGTAGCGGTCGCCGAAGTGGTCGTGCATCTCGGTGAGGCTCTGAGGGTTGGCATCCTTGATATAGGCTGTTATCTCGTCGAGTTCCTCTTTGGTAATGAGGTCGTCCCACTTGAGCAGACCGACTTCGAGGGCGGAGTTGAGATGGTTGGCTATGGTGGCGTACTTCACACCACGCTCGTCGGCTATCTCCTGAATCGTGCGACCCGCCTTGAACTGTCGTGCAGTCTCCTCCCAGACGTGCGGCTTCTTGGGTTTGGGTTCCTTTTTACCGTATCGTTGACGATAGGAGCTCCTCTTTGTACCACTGCCACGCTGTTCTTTGTCGAGCAGGAAGTCGACCTTGGCTTTGTTGTAGAGCTCTGTCGAGAAGCCCTTCTCCCCTACCCTTTTCATGCACAGCTGCTTGAGCTGGATAATGTCGCGAAGTTCGGTGGCGCATTCGTCGAAACTCGCAGCCACCTCCTTGTTTCCGATATTTATCTCAATCAGCGGTGCCAGGGTCAGGAAAACCTGTTCCAGCTGGTCACCGAAGTAGGCGACACCCTTGTTTACGCGTTCATGCAGGAAAGGGTCACCGGTATTGTTGCCATTGGACAAAAGGATTTTGCCTATCTGGCTTCTGAACTTTTCACCCACACTGGCGATATTGACGATGTCGCCGTTGGCCAGCAGGCTCATCTTGCGGGTCTCGTCGGGCATTTGGCGGTTCAGGTAGCGGCCAAAAACCTCGTTGAGCCGCTCGGCACTGCGGAGGAGCATAGAGAAATCGAACAGTTCACCCAACAGCTCGACATAATAGCCGTTCTTGAACTGTCCCAAGTCCTGCTGCACACGCTCTATAGTAGGGAAGGAACTGCTGAACTCCATCACGTCAGCATTGTCGAAGACACAGTTGGGGCTTATGGGGGACGCCAGCACAAGACCGTCGAGCGAACGGCAGCGGCTGAGGGCCACATACACTTGCCCGTATGTGAACGCCGAAGCAGCGTCGATGATGACCTTGTCGAAGGTGAGGCCCTGGCTCTTGTGCACCGTGATGGCCCATGCCAGACGAAGCGGATACTGGATAAAGGTGCCGTCGACCCGCTGCTTTATCTGGTTGTCGGCAGGGTCGACCTCGTATTTGACGTTTTCCCAGCGTTCAGGATTGACAACGATATGGTTACCCTCACGATCCACCACAGCGACCCCCTCTTCGGGGTCATAACCTTCGACTGTGGCAATCTTGCCGTTGTAGTAGCTGTGGCCTGAACTGTCGTTCTTGATAAACATCACCTGCGCTCCCACCTTGAGGGTGAGTGTCGCCTCGGTGGGGTACGAAGTGGCTGGGAAATTGCCTTCAACGACAGCCTCGAGCACAAAGGATGGTGACGACAGTGCCGCCAGCTTGCGCTGGTTCACGCTATCTGCCTGATAGTTATGAGTAGTCAGACGAATATATCCCTCGCTGTCGGGAGGATTGAAGGTGCGGTTGTAGCGTTCGTTGAGGGCATCGAGGGTGGCACGGTCGAACTGGTTGTCGCGGATGTTGTTGAGCAGAGCGATAAAACGCTCGTCCTGCTGACGGAAGATATGAGTCAGTTCGATGGTGACATAATGCACGCGTTGCAGAGCCTTACTGTGGAAGAAGAAAGGCGACCGGTAGATCCTCTCCATGTATGGTTTCTCGTCGTCGGTGACGACGGGTGGCAGCTGCTGCACGTCGCCGATCATCAGCAGCTGCACGCCACCGAAAGGTCTGCTGTTGCGCCGATAGCGGCGCAGGGTCATGTCGACGGCATCAAGCAGGTCGGCACGCACCATGCTTATCTCGTCGATGATAAGGAGGTCGAGGGTACGTATGACCTGAATTCTCTCCTTACGGAGAAATTTGAACTTGTCGGGCATCTGGTATTCGGTGACAAGCTCCTTGACGTCAGGCAGGTAAGGGCATAGTGGCAGCTGGAAGAAAGAGTGGATGGTCACCCCGCCGGCATTGACGGCAGCAACGCCAGTAGGAGCAAGCACCACGCTGCGTTTCTTGGCACTTGTTGCAATACGATGCAGGAACGTCGTCTTACCCGTGCCGGCCTTACCGGTTAGAAAGACCGACACATTGGTTGACGTCACGTACTGTTCGGCGAGTTCGAGAGAGTCCAATTGTTTAGTTGTGAATTGCGGATTTTGATGGTCAACTGATTGGCACACGGCGGTCGAGGCCGAACGACATGGGCGAGACCTTGAGTTGGGGTGCGAACTGGAGGCGTTTCCACTCGTTCTGACGCACCTTGCGGAGCACCTGAGACACGAGGTCTGCATCGTATCCCTCGGCGACTATCTCGTCATGCGACAGCTGTTCCTCGATATGGAGGTTCAGGATGGCATCCAACACATCGTAGTCAGGCAGCGAGTCGCTGTCCTTCTGGCCGGGACGCAGTTCGGCCGATGGAGCCTTATGGATTGAGTTCCAAGGGATGATCTCACCGTCGCGGTTTATCCATTCCGAGAGTTGGTAAACCTCAGTCTTGTAGAGGTCGCCGATGACCGCGAGGGCGCCGCAGCTGTCACCGTAGAGGGTGCCGTAGCCCATAGCAGCCTCGCTCTTGTTGGTGGTGTTGAGCACCAGGGCTCCGAACTTGTTGGAATAAGCCATCAGTATGTTGCCGCGGACGCGGGCCTGCATGTTCTCCTCGGTGACATCCTCGGCGCGGTCGCCGAAGACCGGCTTCATGGCGTTGCGGAGGGCGTCGAAGCAGTCCTTGATAGGCACGATATCGTACTTGACGCCAAGATTGTTTGCAAGGTCTTCGGCATCCTTCACCGAATGGTCGGTGGAGTACTGCGACGGCATAAGGATTCCATGCACATTTTCAGGACCCAGAGCTGCCACTGCCAATGCACAGACAAGTGCCGAGTCTATGCCGCCGCTGAGGCCAATGACACAACGATGGAGGCCGTTCTTGGAAAAATACTCACGCAAACCCATGACGAGAGCCTTGTAGACAAGCTCCACGATCTCGGGCTTCTCATCGTCGCATGCCGTCAGCAGCTGCAGGTCGACGCTCATGCTCTGCTCCTCGAAGTAGGGGAACTGGCACAACACCGAACCCGCAGCATTGAGAGCCATCGAGCCACCGGCGAAGAGGAACGGGCCCTCGCCGCCAATGCGGTTGACAAACACCAGCGAAGCGTTGAGATTCTCAACGATCTTGTGCATGCGGTAGCGTATGCTGTATGGTTTTTTGTATTCGAAGATGTTGCATCCGCAGCAGATTATCATGTCTGGTTGTTCGGCATGGCTCTTGGTGAGCTCCTTGAGGTCCTCATAAAAGCCTATGGCAATCTGTTGCCCCTGGAAGTTGATGGACTGCACGCCTTCGCCGCGGACGAAATACTTCTGTTCGTCGGGAGCCAGGTATTTCTTTGTCACAATACCGCGGATAGCGCAGTTTTGGACGAAGACGATGGCATTGCAAAGACCCTTGTCCTGTATCTGTAGTGGCATGCCCACAAGGAATGCGCGGTGCTCCGACATGGCGATAAGCTGTTGGAGAGCAGCCTGCGCGCGTTTTTGCATGTCGGTGTAGGCTGCGGAGCCAAACATAGGGTATCCGCAAATGGTGCATGCAGGAAAGACTGTAAGCAGAGCGTCGCGCGACTCTTTGGAGTCGAGCTCGGCCATTATCCATTTGAGATTCTCCTCAGGATTGTTGGTTAAAATGTTATGCTGTACAATATGGACATTCATTTGGAAGACAATATAAGTGATTAGTTAATAGTGAATAATGAATAGTGATTTGACAAATGAATAAACAGTTGATGATAATCTTCCCGAGCAAAATTAAAATGTAAAACAACTATCGACATTTACTTGGCAAAGTTAAAAAAAAATTGTGACTATAATCATAGTTATTTTACTGATAATAAGCGAGAGAAATACTTTAAGCTGTAAACTGTAAACCGTAAACCGTAAACTGTAAACCGTAAACCGTAAACCATAAACCGTAAACCATAAACCGTAAACCGTAAACCGTAAACTTTAAACCTTAAACCGTAAACCGTAAACCGTAAACCGTAAACTTGACTAATATAATCGCATTTCTCATTATCTATTTCAAACCTGACCAAGTGCCAACTATATTTTTGCATTGGACGTAGGTGGAGGAGCAGTTGAACACTTTGTAGTATTCGCTGCCATCCATTTGGAGGACATCGACAGCACGCTGGTTGCTGTCCCAACCGTTGGCTATAATATATAGGTAATAGACGGTGCCTCTGGCGAGAGGAGCCTCCTTGAAGCCGTTGGGGCTGGAGCACATTTCCACGGTGTAGGGTTCCTCGGGGGCGTAGGCATTCTTGCTGTTGGCACCCTTCAAGAGGGCGGCTGCCATATACCGCTGGAGGTATGAGTCGTTCTCGTTGGCGTACTTCGAGGTTACAAGCTTGGTTTTCAGGGTGCGGATAATGTCATTGGATGTTGCGGAACCATTGCAGAGCAATTCAAAGCACTTTTTGCCGACCTCGGCGTCGCGGGCGTAAAGCTCGATAGCCATTGGTATCATGGCTGCGGCACCCTGGGACGACTTGCCAAGAATATTGTTGTAGACGGCCTCAAATTCAGCAAAGTCAGCAGGGACATTGGTGAAGGTGACCGAAGCGGTAGGTTTCTTGTGGTCTTTAGACCTGAAGTCTATCACACCATTGACGGTATAGGTGTGGTTGCCGTAGGTGAGCGTATTGCCGTCCAGTTTCATCACGGGTGCGGCTTCCACTACAGGTTCGTCGCTTGCGGCCACTTCGGTGCTTGAACCAACACTGCTATTGCAGGAACAGAAGGTCATTAGACCCATGACAAGAAGTGGTAAGGCAAAAAATACTCTTTTCATATTGCGACCGGCAGTTTGTTTAGGTTAGTGATTGGCTGGATTTTCTAGAGTATCTAGATTTCCTAGACTTTCTAGATTTTCTAGACTATCTAGCTTTTCTAGAAAAGACCGGTGAAACGAAATATGGTGTTCTTTTCGCATCACCGGTCATGAATTTTCAGTATATCAACTACCAGTTGAGTATCTTCTTGAAGTCGTAGGCCTCGGGGTTGGGGAGATACCTCTTGGCGGCCTCGTAGTCGGCAGGAGTGATGTAGTCCATGATGTCGTTGACATAGCTCTGCACCTTGTTGCTGTCGACATTGACCAGGCGCGGTGGAATCTTGCCCGTGGCGGGATCCTGGAGGTCTTTGAGGTAGAGGGGAGTGACATTGCCCTGATGGTCGGTATAGACCATGCAGCCAGTACACCCCTGGTTGAAGAGGGTGTGGACACCCATACCCATCAGCGAGCAGTAGGTGAGGTCGAAGGCGATAGGGGTATGGCAGCGGATCTCGTAGCCAATCTCGACGGGACGGCTTTTGACCTTGAGCCCCAGTTCCTTGACTTTACGCTCAAGGAGGTCGTTGAAAATGTGAGCCTTGCTGACCTTGCCCAGCTCGGGATGGCCATGCTCGTCATAGCTGAAGTGGATGCCGCTCTTGGCAATCTCATCATCGCTGAGGCTGTGGAAGACACCCTCCGAAATCATGGCAGCACCATAGTTGATGCCCATCAGCTTACGCTTGACGATGCACGAAACCACCATGTTGACGATTTTCTCGACTGTAATTTCAGCCTTGTTGAAGAACTCAGGGATGATGACCATCGGGTAGTGGCAAGCACCGGCGATGCCAAGGGCGAGGTGCCCTGCCGAGCGGCCCATAGCACTGACTACAAACCAGTTCTCGCTGGTGCGAGCATCCTCCATGACGGCAGTGGCAAGGACACAACCTTGTGCCTTGGCGCTGTTGTAGCCAAAGGTGGGGCTGCTGTTGGGCAGCGGCAGGTCGTTGTCGATGGTTTTCGGCACATGGATGTTGGCGATGGGATAATGCTTGTCGGCAAGGAACTTGGCGATGCGGTTGGCTGTCGAGGCGGTGTCGTCGCCACCGACGGTGACGAGGAGTTTAATCTCGTTGTCGGTGAAGAGCTTCAGGTTGAACCGCTGTTCGAAGTCTTCGGGTGTGGGTTTGAAGCGGCTCATTTTCAATATAGAGCCACCTTTATTGAAGATCTCATCAGCGGTGAGGAAATCGAGATCTTGCATGCGGGGCTTGTCTGTGAAGAGGGCGCTATAGCCGCCATGCAGACCGATGACACGATAGCCGTCGCGAAGAAATGTCTTGGCCACCGAGGCCACAACGGTGTTCATTCCAGGGGCGGGACCGCCACCAGTAAGTATTGCTATGGATTTCATGACTGTATGATTGTTTGATTGCTTGATTGTTTGAATGCCTGATTGCTTGAGTATTTGATTGTGTGGTCGTTTGATTGCATGATAGTGGCATTGGGAAACCGTACTATCACGGTGCAAAAATACTAAAAAAAAGCAAAACGGCAAAACATTTCCAGAAAAACATTACCTTTGCACACATGAAAGAGTTCATTTTTGCCACAAACAACAAGCACAAACTGCAAGAAGTCAGAGAGATGCTAAAAGACATCGCCATCGTCAAAAGTCTTTCGGACGTGGGGTTTGCGGGCGACATACCCGAGACCGCCGACACGCTGGAGGGGAACGCACGGCAGAAAGTGGAGTGGGTGATAGAGAAGATGAAAGAAAACCTTACGCAAGACGACTGCGTGCCTGACGGAGTGTTTGCCGACGACACCGGATTGGAAGTGGAAGCCCTCGACGGGCGTCCAGGAGTCTTCTCGGCACGTTATGCCGGTGAGCACTGCTCTTTCGACGACAACATCAACAAGATGCTCGGCGAGATGGAGGGCAAAGACAACCGACGAGCCTGCTTCCGGACGGTGATATGCCTGGCGGAGAACGGAGAACGGAGAACGGAGAACGGAGAACGGGGAGCCGGTTTACACCTTTCGACTTTCAACTTTTTCGAGGGACGCGTCGACGGGACCATCCTCACCGAACGATACGGCGAGGGGGGCTTCGGCTACGACCCTATCTTTATGCCCGACCGTTTCGCCGTCAGCTTTGCCGAGATGCCCCTCGAAGTGAAAAACCGCATCAGCCACCGCGGTCGCGCCATCGCCCAATTGACAGAATACCTCAAACAACAATGAACTACAAGAAAGTCTACGCCACAGAGGTCATCCAGGGCTTCACCGAGACCTCCCTGTTCATCATGATGCTCTACGAGCCATTGTCTGGACGCAAAGTGCCCGTCATGATCGGACGACACGAGGCCGAAATGATCATGGTCGAGCAGAGCAACCAGTCGCCCAAGCGGCCCATGACGCACCAGCTCATCATCAACATAATGAATTGTTTCGCACTGACCCTCAAAACGGTACGCATCGACCGTTTCGAGGAGGGTATCTTCTACGCCACGCTGGTGGTGAGCGACGGCTTCAACACCCACAACATCGATGCCCGCGCCAGCGACGCCGTATTGCTGGCCCTCCACGAGTCGGTAGACATCGAGATGGCGGAGGATGTCGTCAACGACACAGGCTTCGTGGTGCAGAACGACGACATCGACATCACAGGCTCGATGCCTGGTTCGGAGACTATCGAAGAACTCGAAGAGGAACTGCGGCGCTGCGAAGAGAACGAGGAGTATGAACGTGCCGCCGAAATCATGGAAAAAATAAAAAAAACCAGAAATAATGCTTGAATGCTTGATTGCGTAGCACTCAAGCACTCAAGCATTCAGACAATCAAGCAATCAGAAATGACCACTCTTTTTGACGAAGCGGCTGAATTCATCCGCAGCCGCACAGAATACAGGCCCACGACGGCCATCATTCTTGGCAGTGGCCTCGGCAAACTTGGCGACAGCATAGAGCAAGCCGACATTATCCCTTACGGCGACATACCGCACTTCAAGGCCAGTACCGCCGTAGGCCACAAGGGGAACCTCATCATCGGACAGCTCGACGGCACCCCTGTCGTGGCCATGCAGGGACGCTTCCACTACTACGAAGGCTACACCATGCAGGAGGTAACATTCCCCGTACGCGTCATGAGCCGTCTGGGTGTCAGACGCCTCCTCGTCAGCAATGCCGCCGGCGGCATCAATCCCGACTTCGCCGTGGGCGACCTGATGATTATCACCGACCATATCAGCTTCATGCCCAACCCGTTGGTCGGAAAGAACATTGACGAGATGGGTCCACGGTTCCCCGACATGACGACAGTCTACAGTCGCGAGCTTCGCCAGCGAGCCCACCGTGCCGCCGCCGACCTTGGAATCGCCCTGCGCGAGGGGGTCTATGTGGCCGAGACAGGTCCCACATACGAGACACCTGCCGAATACCGCATGTACGGCCTTCTCGGAGGCGATGCGGTCGGCATGTCGACAGTGCCAGAAGTCGTCGTGGCACGCCACTGCGGCATGGAGGTCTTCGGAATGAGCGTCATAACCAACTGTGCCAAGGACTTGGGCGACGACTGCCAGAACGACGGCGACGACGTGGTGCGGGCTGCCGACCGTGCCGCCGACACGATGACTGATATTTTCAAGAAACTAGTGAGCTAGACAGTCTAGACAATCTAGACAATCTAGACAATCTAGACAATAAAAAACAATGATCAGGAGAGGACACATACTATTGTTTCTGATGGCTCTTTGCTTTTCGACAGAAGCACAGGAGCAGTTGAGCTACGGCATAGACCCCACGCGCGACTCGATTGCGTTCGCGCGCTACCGCAGCCACATGGACGACATACGCCGCGAACGCCCCACCGTGGCCCTTGTCCTCAGCGGCGGCGGTGCCAAGGGTGCCGCCCATATCAGTGTCATCAAGCACCTGGAACGTGCAGGCATCCCCGTCGACCTTGTGCTGGGCACCAGCATCGGCGGTCTCGTCGGCGGGCTCTATGCCTGCGGCTACAACGGCGAGGAGCTTGAGAGCATCATACGCAACCTCGACTGGGACGACCTGCTGCGCGACAGGCATCCCCGCAGCCATGACGCACTGTCACAGAAAGACTATGACCGCCGATACCAGCTCAGCATCCCCTTCGGGACATACAAGTGGGACTTCCACACACCCCAAATAAGCCGCCGCAGTGTGCTACGCGACGGCATTGTGCAGGGTCGCAACATCGAAGACCTTTTCTCCTCCCTCCTTGTCGGCTATGGCGACGAGGTGGACTTCCTCTCCCTGCCCATCCCCTTCGCCTGCGTAGCCACCGACATGATAAGCGCGAAGCCAAAAGTCTGGTTCAGCGGAAGCCTTGTCGAGGCGCTGCGCTCGACGATGTCCATCCCCGGACTCTTCACTCCCGTCAAGCGCGACGGCATGGTGCTCATGGATGGCGGCATGCGCAGCAACTACCCCGCCGAAATCGCCAAGCAGATGGGCGCCGACATCATCATCGGTGTCGACATCTCATCTCCCTCGCTCGATGCCAGCCAGATGCGCAGCATGCTCGACATAGTGTTCCAAGCCAACGACGTGCTGGGACGCGACTCCTACATGGAGGCGTTGGCTCTCACGGACATATACATACAGCCAGAACTCAGCGATTTCAGCCTTCTGAGTTTCGACAAGGAGAGCATCAACACCATCATCGAACGAGGCCGCATTGCCGTCGAGGACGTAAGCGACCAGATAGACTCTCTCTCTGTCCGCCTGGGGCATCCCCACGTCCGCCATTCCCACAACCCCTTCATTGCCAAGGCCAAGAATCTGCAGCACACCACTATCAGAGTAGACAGCATAAGCTTCAACGGCATCACGCAGTCCGACGAGCGTTTTCTGCGCCATACACTGCACCTCGAGAGCAAAGGGCCTCGCACCATCCACATCAATGAGCTTGAGGATGCGATATCCGAAATCATCGGCACCAAAGCCTTCGAGAAAGCCACCTACCAGCTGCTCGGAGCCGAAGAGCCTTACACCCTGCTGTTCAACTGCTACCGAGCCCCAGTAAACCAGTTGGGTGCCAGCGTCCGTTTCGACTCACGCGACTTTGCATCGATACTGCTGCATTATGGCATCAACACACACCAGCTGACGGGCAGCCGTCTCGATTTCTCGGCTCGGCTGGGCTTCGATACGCGCCTGGCAGCAACATACACCTTGGTTACTGGCCGGGGAATAAATTTCGGCACCACGTTCTCATTCCAGTCCGTACGTAACGGTGACTTCCGCGTTGACGACTACGGATTCAACGTCGAATACAACCGGGGCATAGCCGACGCACACATCATCCTCGCGCCATGGCACCGCATGAACATCAGCATGGGTTTTCAGCTCGACTATTGCTACCGGACCTCTTTCCTCTCCAACAACATCCTCGTGGTGCAGGACCTGCAAACGGTGGAGAAAAGCAACATCAACCCCATAGCGTACCTGCAAGCGCGCCACGACTCGTTCGACGACCCCTATTTCCCGACCAGAGGTGTCATGTACCAGTTCAAGTACAACTACTACCTGCCAGGGCTGCAGCACGAAACGCCACAAGCCCACGCAGCCCAGTTTGGGATGCGGGTGGCGGCGAGCAACGGGAGGCTCACATTCATTCCATCGCTCGACGTGCGCTACGTGACCGACAACATGTTCCCCTACACCAACATGCTCTCTGTCAGCGACGCCAACCGTATCCTTGAACAGCAGATCACATTCATCGGCATCAGCACGCCCTACTCGTGCATGCGGATGCTCGGCTCCATGGGGCTGGACGCGCGTGTGCGGATTGGCAAGAGACATTATCTGACCGCAGCTGCGCAACTGCTGCATGAGGCCGACGGAATCGACGAAATCGGCGACAGCGAGCAGTCGCGTCCTCACATAGGCCTTGCCCTCGAATATGCCTACAGCAGCATTGTGGGCCCTTTACGCTTCAACCTTCACTGGTCTGACATGACCAAAAGTGTCGGAGCCTACCTCGGTATAGGGCTGGACTTTTGAATGCTTGAATGTGTCATTGCTTGAATGTTTGAGCGCTACGCAACCAAGCATTCAAACACTCAAACACTCAAGCATTCAAACACTCAAGCATTCAAACATTCAAGCATTCAAGCATTCAAGCATTCAAGCATTCTGCCGGATGTAGGCATACGGGTCGTCAGGACAAGTAGAGAGGATGAGACGAAGACCGTTGCCATATTCGTTGTCGAGAGCAAGCCATTGTTGGCGCTGATACTCAATGTCCGAACTTCCATGCTTTTCCATCAGGAAGAGGTCTGTCCAGACGGCAAGCCCCTCGACCCAATATTTCGAGTCGTCGCGGAACTTGGCGAACTGCGGCGAACTATACTGCCAAATATGCGTGAGTTCATGGCAGATGATGCTCAATGTCTCATCGGGCTTGCGACCGTTTTCGACAAAGAACTCGTCATTGCGGCTGTCGCGTGCGAAGCCACGAATCTTGCGAACATCATAGCCGCGAGTGACGCTGAATGGGGAGCCGTGGAGACGGTGCAGCTCCACCGCCGAGACGAGGTTACCCCTGTGAGGGATGCCTCTGAAGTCGATGCCGAGGTGCGTGCGGAAGAGGTCGTATGCCTCACCGCACAAGGCACCAAACTGTTCGTCGGTGTCGATGGCACCTTCGGAGCAAGCGGCGCAGCGCATGCGTCCGTCGGATAGCTGGATAAGGTCGACGATTTTAAACTCTTTGCCACAGAAATCGCATTCGAAGTTGCCAGCACTTTCGGTGGCCACGAGATAGCGGAGACGGCTGTCGTGTCGAGAGGAAACGCCGACGAAGAAATCGCGTATAAAATTGAGAAGCAGCTCTATGTCAAGATATTTAGGCAGGCTGTCACGCCCATAGCGCAGGAAAGAGAGATGGTCGAGACCCGATGGGCGTGTACGGTAGATGTTGAAATACTTGGGATTGGAGTAGTCATGCTCCGAGAGCCAGCAGAGATAGTCGTAAAGGTACTCGAAAATGTAGCGTATATTGCCGCTGTCGGACAGGGCACCGATGAGGCCCAGGTCGATGTTGGCATCCTCGATGAAGAATAGAGAGAGTGTGGTGTCATCCTCAATGTCATCGCATGAGAATGAAGGGAATACCCATGGCAGGTCGTTGTCGACATCGCCCAAGGAAGCAACGATGAGGTACTGGGCATGATGCGGGAAGAAAGAGAAGAGAGCCTCGTGGAGAAGGAGCTGCAGGCCTCGGCGGATATCCTCCTTGCGGTCAAGGTATTCGCGTTTTTCGAGGAAATGCATCGTCATACGCAACACTTTGCCGTTATTGTATATGCGTTGGGGCGAGTAGGAGTTGATGCGGATTGCATCGCCTCCGACGATGCTGTATTTGGAGAACTGCATCCATGCCGTTGTGGTGACGGTAGTGAGCGTTTCGAAGCCTGAGAGGGTCAGCGACAGTTTCTGACCCGTTTCGTGGGTCCAGACTGCGGGGTCGCCCTTCATGTCGTTGATCAGTGTGCGGGAGCCCTTAAGCGAAACGCTGCGGCAAGCCCTATAGAAGACAACATTGTAGCTGTCAGCGACCCTGCTCACCTGCAGTTTGGCATCCGACTCGCTGAAGTTGCCAATCTTGTAGGGACGACCGTTGAAAGAGTGTATCTGCCCCTTGTCATAGTTCTGGAAGAGGAGGTCCTGCGACAGTTGATAGAGCACATTGCCGGTCGAGTCGACGACCGAGACGCGGTTGAGGTAGGATGGCTTGGGGAACTTGTCGGCGACGACCGAATAGAATGTGTCAAGCACATAGCGTGTACCGTCAAAGCGCGAGCAGACGCGCGTAGTGAGCAGACGTGCCAGGTCGGCGGAGAAATAGCGCCTGAAGAGGTCGCGGAGGAGGGAAGGCACGGAGATGATTTCGTCCTCATCATAGTATTGCATGAGCAGCGGGTGAATCTCGCTCTCCTCCTTGCCGGGCTGCATGAGCATGTTGAAAAGGATGATGGCAAGGGTTACGCGGCATTTGGAGAGGTGCGGCTGGATGGGGAGAAGGGGATGGTCGCAGAAGAAACTATGATTGGCGTTGAAGTAGTCACGGAAGAGGTACGGATTGGATAGTACCATCGTAAAGTTGTCCTTGCTGCCCAGATGTTTCCACTTGCGGAAAGCCGCAGGTGCGTTGTTCTCGCGGTCATAGACCACGGCCACAGTCTGGCTGTCGTCGATGGCATCGAGTGCGAGATGGTGCAGCAGCACCTTGTCCTTTATGGCGTCAACAGTGATGCCCAGCACGTCGGGCTTGAATGCCAGGGTGTTTTTGACCACCTCCTCCATGCATTCGACGATGTTGGAATAAGCCACATCAAGGAAATGGACAGGCCAGATATGCTTGGTACGGCTGGCGAAGGTGCCACACACTGCCAATGGTGCAAGTTCACCACCGGGGTAAAGAGGCTCGGCAGGCCACACGGAGAGGAGCTTTGCGAAGCGCTCCTTAAAACCCTCTGTGTCGTAGCCGGCATAGTAGAAGTGGTTGGCAGAGGGCATGGCCGGCATGGGGACCTCCTTGAACTCGATGTCGGAGGCCCAGGTGTTGCTCACGGCCGACTGCAGTTCCTTGCGTTGGGGAGAGAGGAGAAGGAGACGGCAGTCGGGGTTCTCAGCCCTGAGGATGAAGCTGAATTCGCGGCATTCGTAGAGGTTGGCGATGCCCCGGTCGTGGATGTCGACGATAGTTATAAGGCCGAGTTTACGGAGCCAATCGAGAGGGATGCGCCCGTCGAGCAACAGGGAGAGTGGGGCGACAACTATGGCGTTCTCAAGCTTGTCGGAGGAGGATACCTGGCAGAAGGCCACTACCCTTTTGGCCACGATGGCGGAGATACGGTCAGCAATCATGTCGAGGGTGTTGCCGAGCTTGAAATGGTCGGGGATGTCGAGCGCCACGAGCACATACTTGCCGCCATACTCGACAGCGGAGAAGAGAGGTTCAAGGCGCGAGAACACAGAGACCAGATCTTCCGTCAGTACTATCTGGTCACCCTCTCCCAGCACATCGACGGCCGAGTCGGCAATGGTACCGTCACTGCCCGCCAGCGGCGACGAGTAGCTGCGCCAGGCTACGGAGTAGTTGTCGAAGTTGTCGACATACAGTTGCCACAGTTCCTCCATGCTGTGGTCCTGGACTGTGCGCTTTCCGACCGATGAGGAGTATTGCTCGTCGGGCACGTCGGCCATAAGGTAAAAGTAGGCCTCCGACAGCGGGATGATGACGAGCAGAGGCAGACAGGTGACAAGGCCGAAAGATGCGGAGCTGTCCAGTCCCGTCACAATCAACGCCACGGCATAGGCCAATGCAAGCAGGAGCATCAGCAGCTTCAGCATTCGCAGGTAGAAACGGCGACCCACACGGGCCATGACAGTGTCAGACAGCCTGAAATAAGGCCATAAGAGACGTTTGTCGTCCTTGATGGAGGTTCTGACGAATGCGCCCAGAGGCACCCATAGCATCATAGAAATCAGGACATATGCTGCCTCGAAAGGAACACTGTCGAGAACAAGTGAGGGGAAGATGAGGTAGATTATCGCCGGAAAGTCGAAGAGCGAATAGAGCAGCGACATCAGCAGGGCATAGAGGGTCGCTGCCATGGGGAGAGGCCACCAGAGATAGGCTCTCTTGTGTGACAGCTTGCTGCTCACCGTCGACATGGAGAGGAAAAGGATCACCTGGACGATAATCAATATGGAGAGAATATTGTAAACCATTGACAATGTGTTCTATATAGAGTGCTTGAATGCTTGAATGCTTGAATGTTTGAATGCTTGAATGCTTGAATGTTTGAATGCTTGAGTGCCTGAATGTTTGAATGCTTGAGGGTTTCTCCGTTTTCCGTTCACCATTCACTTTTCACTAATCGCCGAATACTACTGAGCTCTGAATTGGGTGACAAAGCATGTCACGTCGTCAAAATTCATCATATCTTTCAGGCTTGTTTTGTATGCACTACTGCTCATGACGTATCCCAGTGGCAACATGGGAGCCCGCGTCATCATCAGGTTCTCAGGGATGACCTCGGCATTCGCTCCGTCATCCAGCTCTTTTTCGTGATTGCGGTAGATGTCGCTGCCGTAAAGAGTACTCTCATAGTCCTCAAGGCGTGTCTTCATGGTGGTGTAGTGATTTTTCCACAGTTCTACACGCTTGTTATATGCGTCGAAGTCGTCACGCTTGCGCTGCATCTCGTTAATCCGTTTCTGTATGACCTCCATATTGTTGCGGCTGCTGATACGTTCATTGTAGGCGACGAGATAAGCATCCCTGTCATCTTTCAGTGCCGCATATTGTTGCCTTATGGTGTCGAAGAGCTGTTTCACCCTGCGGCGCAGGCCGAGACCTACAGCGAGCAGGGATGCGAGAACAGCCCCCACTGCGGCAAGGGCAGCGACAAGTGCAGACACTGTCTCAAAAGGCGGATAGTCAACAAAATGGAGCACAAAGCACGCCAGCATCAGGGCAACGGCAAGAGATGAGAAAAAAACAAGTCGGCCGACAATGCCGAGATGGCGCATGGCCTTCTGAACGTCGTTCTCGAGAGCCTTGATGTCGTCGATACGGTTTTGCCGCGATATGTTGCTGTCGGCGAGCTCTCTCATCGCCTTACTCCTCTCCTCGCGCAAAAGCTTGGTGTCGGCATCAATCTCATTGGGCAGATCCGTGTATGTCGTCGACCTGCTGGATTTCTCGATATCGGCATCGGTGATGCGGTGAGGCTCCACGATGTGTGGTGCCAGCGGCTGCTGCTCGAAGATCCTCATTTCATCCATACTCTGGCACACAGCATTGTACCAGTCCCAGTCGCCGTCATGCATTCCGAAGAAGAGGCGTGGCCGCAGGGCTTCATCGAGCTGCGACATCTTCTTGTTGCGGATGGAGAGGTACTCCTCATCATATGCTGCCTTGGGGAAGTTGGCTTTCAACTCGTAATAATTGTATTCGACCTGCGATGATTCTTTGCGGCTCAGTTTTTCGATTGACGACAAGGTCCGCTCCACTGTCCGGCGGAGTTCCGACACAGCGCCGCGGTCAATGGCATCGGCGTCGGGAAGAGGCACCGTGTAGAACGGGGCGGGGTCGCTCGGCAAGCGTTTGGAGAGTTTTTTTTCGTAATCGTCGTCCGACACCGTGGCGAGCAGCTGGATGAGCGACTTCAGGCAAATGTCGCACACATTCCAGATGTTGACAGGCGTCGTCTTGACATTGACCACAAAGAAAAGAGAATCCCTGCGGAAGTCGTCGGCGCAGAGCCCTATCAGATTGCCCACGATGGTGGCGAGCGACGAGTCGAAGTCGATGTTGCGCAAAGAAGCCACAGTACCGATGCCGGAGATGAGCAAGCGTGCACGCTCGGCAAACTCGGTGCCACACATCACCCTGTCCATAAAACTCCTGATCAGAGCAACATGTTCTCCAAACTTTTGCATGAATGACTCGAAGATGCCTGTGCCGCACTGCTCTACCCTGTCGTCGTCGTCGGCACCCAGCGACTTGACAAAGTTGTCCCTTGTAGTATTGAATTGCATCATCTCCGATGTTATCCATCCCGACGCTCCGATGCCTCTGGCGGCGGCGACACGGAAGATGCCGCCTTCGACGGATGCCACGTCGTCAGTGAAAACGAAGATGTAGCGTAACCGTCTTAACAGTGCAGCCTCACCGGCGAAGATGTCCCTGACGAGGTTCCTGACCGCACGGGCCTTCTGAGCCGCGAAGAGCCTGCGTCTGTCGCCGTCACCCGGTTCGCCTTGGCACATATCGAGCACTATGATGAGCCTGATGGTCTCGTCAAGGTCGTCGAGCGACAGTGCGCGAGCTTCAAGGAGCCCTCTCAGGTGCACGACAAGTTCTTTCATGCGAGCATCTCCGTCGGCCGGCTCGGAAGGGAAATGGCCGACAGAAAGCTGGTTGAAGAAGAGAAGCCTCCCCTGTGCCGCGACAATACCGACGAGGGGGTCAGTAGCCTCGACTACAAGGCGTGTGCTGAAATTCAGAAGAACCGATTTAGAGGGCATCTATTGATTGCTTGAGTGCTTGAGTGCTTGATTGCTTGAGTGCTTGAGTGCTTGAGTGCTTGATTGCTTGAGTGCTTGAGTGCTTGATTGCTTGAGTGCTTGAGTGCTTGAGTGCTTGAGTGCTTGAGTGCTTGAGTGCTTGAATGCTTGAGTGCTTGAATGCTTGAGTGTTTTCAATTCTCAAAGGCTGAACATGCCTTCTTCGTCGGCACGCCGCAAGGCAGCAAGGGCATCATCCTTGACAGATGCGTCAGCAATGGTGTCGAAGAGGAAAGCACAAAGGCTCCGCGTGTTGGCCCCGGGGCCGAAAACCCCGAGCAGACGCTTGACGAGGTCGTCGAAGAAACTGTCCTTAAAACCTATCCCACCGTCGTTGAGCATCTTGTAGAGCAACGTGCCGCGGTTGGCACTGAGGAGCGAGAACCAGTTGGCACCGCTGTCGGCCGTGAATGAATAGTCATCCATCCTGACAGTCAAAATCTTTTCTACGACGACGTTCTGCTTCATCAGCTGAAGTTCGTTGTCGGTGTCATGTCCTGTGTCGTGCCAACGGAGGAGGGCATCGTGCCATAATGTGTCAGCGGCGGCAAGCACCTCGTCCACAATTTCAGGGTTGTTGGCCAAGCCTTTCTCAATGAGGTTATTGAAAGCACCGTTCTGGCTTTTGCCAACAGCCACGCGTCGGCCATCCTCGTCAGTAATCCAGCGTGCTGTCACGCCTTTATATTTCCAATAGTACTCACCGCTCTCTTCGATGCTGTTGTATTTACCCATCAGCACTCCCCAGCAGAGGGCTTCGAAGAAGCGTTTCAGCTCGTCAGTCATCGACTTGCCGATGGCGGGCATGTAGGATGGCAGATGCCAATGTTTGTCAAGATGAGGCGAGTAGGTCATGCTGCCGGGTTTCTTCATACGATTGATGACATCAGTGTAGGCCTGGTAGTATTCACCGATACGCTCGCTCACATTGTCGTTCTTCTCGCGCATGACGAAGTCCCTGAAATTGTTGCTGATGGAGAGCAGGGTCACTGCGTTGGCTCTCACAATCTCGTTGGGTGCGAAGAAGTCGCTGGCGAGACGGGTGGCCGCATTGGTGGAGTTGGTGCCCACATGGGTGTCGCCGAAGAGGTCGAGGGCCTGCTCGACAGTAAGGGCCCTGTCGCCGACCATCTGTCCTGTCTCGGCATAGTTGCATACAGGGTTGAGACCCCAGGCGTTGATGTAACGCACATCATCGCCAAGGTTGTCGGGTCCCCAGATCTGGGCCCGGTCGCGGAAAGCGTTGAATTTGCGCTTCATGTAGGGGAACACCTGCGTGGTCATGTCGGTGGAATGGGTCTCGCGTTGAGCCTCCTCCTTGAGAGCCTCAATGACATTCATATTGGCATATTGGCTGAACTGTGCACGCAGCATCTCGTCCTGCTTGTCGACACAGCCACCGATGACACTGCGGTCGGCCTGGATGCGGCGCTCAAGCTCGGCCTTGGCGTCAGGTTCGCGGTTGGTGGCAGGGCCTTGGGTCTCAATTGACGCTATGAGGTTGGCGAACATGCCACGGTAGAGGGCTGCTGACATCTCTTCGCTAATCATCGGCGAGGAGCCGACACTGACGACCGACTCGTAGATGTCCTCCTTCAGCTCGCGCGAGGCAAGCACATACTGAGTTGCGGGGTCTCCACCGGCATCGTGCTTGGTAAGGAGTCCGAGGCTTTCATTTTTGAGGTTTTCGATAGTGTAAGGCAGACGGGCGAAGAACTGTTCGCTCTCGTCGATGAGCTGCCCGACCTGCACCAGCAGGCCGTTGAATGTAGCCTCCAGCAGACTGTTGACAGAGTACTCGTGTATGTTGTTGCACTGTATCCTCGACTGGTTGACGTAACGTTCCTTTTCTTCCTTAGGACGATGTTTTATTCTGTCCACCAACCCCTTGATACCGCTGCGATGGTTGAGCAGGTCTTCGGCCGTCTCGACGATGTCGGGGGTCTCCTTGTCGTCGAAGCGTGTCTTGTACGAGTCGATATTTTCTTTCAGGTCCTTGTTGTCATCGGTCAGCGTTGCAAGACGCATCTGCAGCTGGGCACGCACGTCGTAGAGGAAATAGCGGACAGCCACGGGGTGCATCTCGTGGTCTTTCTCGAGGATATAGCTGTTGAGGCGGTGCTTGGTCCTGTGGACATCCGCCGACACATACCCTTTCTCGTCCTTGTCGTCGCTGAGGCAGCCCGCCACAGCGCTGCGCGATATGCTCTCGATGAATGCCTTGGTCTTCTTCCAGTAGTTGTCGAGTTGTTCCTCACGCATACGGATGTCGTTGCGGTTGGATGTGTCGTCGTCATTTTCGACAAAGTTGTTGAGTGGTGCGCTGCTTTCCTCGTAGGCCGTCATCAGCGACTTGTTGCTTTCCACCAAGTTGGCGACATGCTCATTGATGGCGTTGACGTAGGAGATGGCTTTCGAGCCTATGGAGGTCAAGTCCTTGTCAAGGATCTGGGTACTTCTGTAGATGCGGAGGAACTCCATGCCGACACGGCCGGTGCCGTTCTTGGCGAGGTCCTCAACATTGTCCATATAGTGGCGGCCGCGGTCTGGTTCGTCCACAGGGATGCCCTCGGCAATCTTCTTCTTGCATTCGGCCATGAGGGCGGCGAAGTTGCGGTCGATACGGAGCCATGTCTCATTGAGGCTCGACACCACCTGCTCACGTGCGAAGTAGGCGAAAAGGTCGTCGACGGGGTAGACGAGGCGCGAGACGCCAATGCCGGCATAGCGACGAGTGCCGTCATGCTCCACCTGCTGACGTATGTCGTTGATGGCGTCGGAGCGGTGCTTGTCGCCGATGGGGCTGAAGGCGTTGAGGTAGACGAAGTCGCCGACCTGCTGCTCATAGCGGCGCTCCAGCTGGAGATTGCTGCCGGCGGCACCGGTGTAGTCAACCATATAGCAGCTGTCGTATGGCACTGCATTAGGCAACGATGTGTCGCGCTGGCCGAGCATGTACTCGAAACTTATCGGGTGTATGCTGGCATCACGGTCGCTGCTGCTGAAGGCCACCTGTTCCTTGATGCAGGCATAGGTGTTGGAACGGCAGTTCTCCTTCTGGTCTTTGGAGAATCCCATACTGGCGTCGTTGCACAGCACGTTGGCCAGGAGGAAGTAGCCAGTGATCTCAGGGGCATCGGAGTTGCGGTCCCTCATGGCTTTCTTGACGTAGTATGCCACCTGCAGGAACGTGCCCGCTCCCGTGCCGCCGGCAAGCGAGGAGATGATATGGATCTTGATGTCGTTGCCTGGATGACGCTCGGGGTCGACGGCAAGGAGCTTGCTGATGGTGTTCCCTATGGACTCCAGCTTGCCCTCCTGAATGGCCGAGATGTAGGCCAGACGCGAGGCCATGCGTATCTGTCCGGCGCCCTTGTTGAGCTTCATGTCGACGACCTGCCTGCTGCGTGTGTCAAACCACTGATTGACGGTGGAGCGGTTCTGTATGCTTTCTATATAGTCACCTACTGTGGCACTCTTGTCTGACGAGGTCTTCACCACAACGCCCGTCTTCATTGCGGCACGGCGTTTTGCGATGTCAGCCTCGTCGGTATCAAGGCACACAAAGGCCACATTACGGCGGTCCTGCTCGGAAGGGCCGGCGGCCTCAAATTTCTTGTAGATATCCTCGACGATGCGGGAGCCGACGCCTCCCAAGCCGATAATCAGTGTCGTTTGAAAAGGGTTTATCATGGTGATTGTTTGATTGTTTGATTGCGTGATTGTGGAGTACGGGCGGCTCGCCCGTAGAAATGTTTGATTGCTTGAGTGTTTCTATGCTTGAGTGTTTTTATGCTTGAGTGTTGCGAGACTGCAAAGTTAACAAAAAAAACAGTTTCTTTCAGTCTTTTTCAGCAAAAAAATAATACTTCACTAATTATCATAAAAATACCACTCAACACTTTCCTGCCCTGAAATGGAGAAAAGCATTGAAAGATGACAATAAGTATGCAATTCGCCCTATTTTTTCCCTAACACGAAGATCCAGAAGAGCACTATGGCCACAAGCGGTGTGACGAGCCATGCTGCAAGTCCGCCCCACAAGCCCTTGAGCATAAGGAAAAGAAGGGATGAGATTGTTATGATGGAGAGGAGCATGAGGATTACCAGGAAGGTGATGTAGGCACCTTCGTCATCCCTGCTTCCGGCCTCGAAAAGGAATGAGCCGTCTTTCATGCCGTTGCGGAGACGTATGTCGATTTCGCCGCCGTCGCCAAGAGGCACGTACTGCTTGACTCCGTGCCTGGCGGGAGGCATGGTTCTTGGGTCAAAGCCGGTGACACGCATCGTACCCTTGTCAAACTGCGAGAAGGGGAACTGGATGCGCGACTTGTAGGGTGTGGCCACGAATGTGAAGGAGGCATGGGGTTGCTTGTTGCTGACCACATCGCGTTTCTCGTCGAATGGCAGCAGCCAACGGCACAGCCATGGCCCTATGCCTTTCCTGCGCAGCATGAAACCGCTGCGTGAAACCCGTTTGCCTATTTCGTTGATATGGCAGGGCTTGACGATGGCACTCTTTTTGAAACGGCACTTGTTTTTGAGTAGGTGCAGGTAGAGGAGAAAAACAATGAGGAGGCCTATGACGGCTAGCACCCAGAGGCAGCGTTGGAGGAAAGGACGGGTCTTGACGATGCTGGCGCGGATGGGGGTCTCTACTGACTGGTATTGCTTGCCGCCGTCGAACAGGGCTCCCTCTTTGGGCGTTGCCACGATGACGGCTTTCAGCTCGCTGGGGACAAGGCACTCGCAGATATCCTTCAGTATGCGGACTTCGACATGTATACGGTCTCCATCGGTGCGGATTACGGGGTCGTCATAGAGGAAAGGATGTTCGAGTTCGATGGCGAGGTCGAACTTGTCAGGGTCAAGGATTTCCTTGGTCTCCTCGTCGCCAAGGACAAAATCGACGCCCTGCAGCTGCTGCAAGGTGAGCGAGCCGAGGTCTATCTCCGGCATCGTCTTGGTTTCCATCGCGGGCTTCTTGTTGTCGCAGTCTTTTGTCTTGACAATCTTCTTCATCGGCGTGGTGTGGTGAAAATAGCCGGGACAGTCGACCTCGGCGTAATACTGGGTCTCGGTGTTGCGGAGGTCGATGTCGCAGACGAAATTCGTGCCGTCGTATTTGGCTTTATAGCTTTTGTTGTTGGCCTTGACGACGACTTTTATCTCTTTGAAGAGGTTTTCTGGAATCTCATTGCGGGCGGCATTGTCGAGTTCGACGACGACAGAAGCCTTTCGTTCGCTGTGGCAGATGGCGGAGGTGTGCGCATCGATATCCTTGGTTGCGGAGAGGTTGCGGAGTGTAAAGGCGTTGAGGATTTTGTCGGCGACAAGGGGATAGATGGTGACACTGGAAAGTGGAACACTGCGGTCGAAGAGCAGCTCTACAGGGGTGGCGGCTGGTAAGGGAGAAGAGCTCTTCACGCGCCACACGCGTCCGCTGAGGGTCACCGGCTTGTATGACAACCCCCAGTGTCTGGAGGCTCTGAGTTTATGGGTGGACGGCGTTCCCTTGAGGGCTACGTTGAGGGAACTTCCAGCTGCTGTCGCGCCATTGAGGGAGGGCAGCTGGGAGGGGGGCACGTCATCCTGGACGACAACGATGTACTCGCTGACGGGGAGGTCGGCAGTTATGACCACACCTTTCCCACCATTTGAGGACTTCGTCTTCAAATTGACATCACTGAAACCCATAATCTTCTTTGTGAAGTAGTTGCAGCCGTCGATAATAGTCTTGGTGTCTGTGTTGGCCTTGCGGATATCGACGATGCCGAAGTCTTCGACGAACTTGGCGAAGTCGCTTGTTTCGCTGAGCTTATCGGCAGTCTGGAGAAAGCATGGCATAAGGGTTCCGCTCTCGACGATGTCTTTGAACTTGCGCCGGTCGGCAGCGAAGTTCTTATCGTCGGTGCACCAATAGCCATCGCCGACGATAAAAAGCCAGTCCTGACGGTCGGGAGAGGGTTTATATACCTTGTTGAAAGTCACGATGTCGTTGAACTGCGATTCGAATGCCCCCTTTGTGGCAAAATGGTTTATCGGATATTGTATCTGGCTGATCTTGGAGCCTTGGCCGCCGGAGGAGGTGTGGATCTCTTTGCCCTGGACGATAAAGACGACATCGTCGTCGCATACGGTGGCCAGCATCTGCGTGGTGTAGTTGCCGAGGGCGTAGCGTTCGCCCTTCATGCTTCCGGACACATCGAGGGTGATATACACTCTGCGGTTCTGCTGGGCGAGGGAGAACATGGGGGAGAGGCAGAGGATTGAAAGGAGGGCAAGCAGGGGAATCTTTTTCATAAAGGTGAAATGCAAGAAGTGAAAAATCATTTTTCGGTCGTGATGACTAATTTGGCGAACTTGAGCATGAGTTGTTTCTGCCCGACGTTGTCGAAGAAGATGACGGCTTTGCGGCTGTCGCCATCACCCTCGACGCTGAGGACCTTGCCGGTGCCGAACTTGGCGTGCGAGACGGTCATGCCCGTCTGGATGGCGCCAATCTCGGCGGGGGAATTGCCGGGGGTAGGGCCTTTGATTGCTTGATTGCTTGAGTGCTTGAGTGCTTGAGTGCTTGAGTGCTTGAGTGCTTGAGTGCCTGAATAATTGGAACGTGTGGAGTTCATCGACCGCAGGCGAGACGTCTGCGTACCAAAAGAGGGCATACTGCCTGGTTGTGGGAATGCCGACTTGCGGCTGCGCGGCATGAGAATATACTGGGGGTCGATTTCTTCGACAAAGCGGCTCAACTCCTGGAACGATGTGTTGCCATACTGGAAACGGGACATGGCATAGCTCAGGGTCAGCTGCTCCTGGGCGCGAGTCACGGCCACATAGAAGAGGCGGCGTTCCTCCTCGAGGTCCTGACGCGAGGAGATGCTCAGCATCGACGGGAAGAGGTTCTCTTCCATGCCGACAACATAGACGTAGGGGAATTCTAGACCCTTGGCGGCATGGATGGTCATGAGCGACACCTTGTCGGCATCCTTGTCCTCGCCCTTGTCCTCGCTAGTGAGCAGCAGTACCTGCTGAAGGAACTGGTCGAGGGTTTTGTGTTGTTGAATTGTTGAGTTGTTTATTTGTTGAATGGCTTCGTCTTCATCGAGATTTTCGCTGAACTGTTCTTCACGTTCGCAGTATTCCTGGATGCCGTTGAGGAGTTCCTCGATGTTCTCGATACGGTTGGGATTGTCGGGGTCGTCGTCGTTACGCAGCATGGTGATGAGCCCCGAGGCATTGACGATACGCTTGGCGAGGTCGTAGGCATTGGTGTCGTAGACGTGTGCCGAAAAGAGCTTGATCATGGTCATGAACTCCTGGATCCTTGCCGTCAAGCCACTATTGATGCCAAGTCCGAACGACTGCAGGTTTTCGATGACCGTCCAGATGCTGACGTCGTTGTCGGCGGCGGCGAGGCGCAGGCGGTCGAGAGTGGTGTTGCCGATGCCGCGGGCGGGGAGGTTGATGATGCGGATGAGCGACTCGTCGTCGTGGTTGTTGACCACGAGACGGAGGTAGGCGAGCACATCCTTGACCTCCTTGCGTCCGTAGAACGATATGCCGGCGTAGATGCGGTAGGGGATGTTCTGGCGACGCAGGGCTTCCTCGATGGCACGGCTCTGGATATTGGTGCGGTAGAGGATGGCGAAGTCCTTGAAAGGATGTTCGGCGCCGAGATGGGCGTCGAGGATAGAGTCGGTAACCTTCACGCCCTCGTCGCGCTCGTCGTTGCAGCGAAGCAGGGTGATGAGGTTGCCGGTCTTGTTATCGGTCCATATCTCTTTCTGTATCTGCTCTTTATTATTAGAAATGATAGAATTGGCGGCATTGACGATGTTCTTCGTGCTGCGATAGTTCTGTTCAAGTTTGAAGAGACGTACACCAGGATAGTCGCGTTTGAAATTCAGGATGTTCTGGATGTTGGCGCCGCGGAAAGCATAGATGCTCTGCGCGTCGTCGCCGACAACACAGATATTCTGGTAGCGGGCGGCGAGTTTCTTGACGATGAGGTACTGGGCATAGTTGGTGTCCTGATACTCGTCGACGAGGATGTAGCGGAAGCGGTTCTGGTATTTGAGCAGGACGTCGGGGAAGTCGCGCAGCAGGATATTGGTGTTGAAGAGCAGGTCGTCGAAGTCCATTGCCATGGCATTACGCAGACGGCGGTTGTAGAGACGGAAGATCTCGCCTATCATGGGTTTGTGTGCCGTCTGGTCGGTTTGCTGGATCTCGGTATTGGAGCAGTAGTCTTCCGGTCCTATGAGGTTGCTCTTGGCCATGGAGATGCGGCTGAGCACGTAGCCGGCATTGTAAGTCTTAGGGTCCAGGTTCATCGCCTTGACGATCTGCTTGATGGCCGACTTGCTGTCGTCATTGTCATAGATGGTAAAGGTGTTGACATATCCAAGCTTGTCGGCCTCGGCACGGAGGATGCGCGCGAAAACGGAGTGGAAGGTGCCCATCCAGATATTGCGGGCGTCGTTGCCCACCAGCTTCATGATGCGCTCTTTCATCTCGGCGGCGGCCTTGTTGGTGAACGTGAGAGCAAGAATATGGAAAGGGTCGATGCCCTTCTCGATGAGGTGTGCTATGCGGTAGGTCAACGTACGGGTCTTGCCTGAACCGGCACCGGCGATAATCATCACAGGGCCCTCGGTACAGGCGGCAGCATCACGTTGTGCCTCATTCAGTTGCAATAACAGATCGGACATAAGATTGTTTGATTGCTTGATTGTTTGATTGCTTGATTGTTTGATTGTTTGATTGCTTGATTGTTTGATTGCTTGAGTGCTTAAGTGCTTGAGTGCTTGTCAATAATTCCACTTCTCACTTCTCTCTTCTCTCTTCTCACTTCTCACTTCTCACTTCTCAATTTGATATGTCAATCCATCTTCGGCGGCCATAGTGTCGGGAAAGATGCTGCGGGCTTCGGCAATAAGGGGTTCCACGTCACGATAG